>NZ_JBHVDD010000043.1:0-69650 GCF_042802995.1 Streptomyces sp. NPDC057438 | reverse complement strand
GTGTTTCACGTGAAACACCGCCCCACCGCCGTACGCGGGCTCAGTTCGTGCCGACTCGTGCCAGCAGGTCAACGATCCGGGTCTGCACATCCGTGCTCGTCGAGCGTTCCGCGAGGAACAGGACCGTCTCCCCCGAGGCCAGGCGCGGGAGTTCGGACGGGTCGACGGCGGCGGTGTAGACGACGAGCGGGGTCCGGTTCAGCTGGCCGTTCGTCCGCAGCCAATCGATGATTCCGGCCTGGTGGCGGTGCACCTGCAGCAGGTCCATGACCACCAGGTTGGGCCGCATCTGCGCGGCCAGCGTGACGGCGTCCGCGTCGGACGCGGCCCGCGCGACCTGCATGCCACGCCGTTCCAGCGTCGCGGTGAGGGCGAGCGCGATCTCCGCGTGCTCCTCGATGAGCAGGACACGCGGCGGATGCTGCTCGGAGTCGCGCGGCGCCAGCGCCTTCAGCAGCACGGCCGGGTCGGCGCCGTACGCCGCCTCCCGTGTCGCCTGGCCGAGCCCTGCCGTCACGAGTACGGGGACCTCGGCGGCCACGGCTGCCTGGCGCAGGGACTGCAGGGCCGTGCGGGTGATGGGCCCGGTCAGCGGATCGACGAACAGGGCGGCCGGGTAGGCGGCGATCTGGGCGTCCACGTCCTCGCGGGAGTTCACGATCACAGGGCGGTAGCCGCGGTCGCTCAGTGCCTGGTGGGTCGTCGCGTCCGGCGCGGGCCACACCAGCAGCCGACGCGGGTTGTCCAGCGGCTCCGGCGGCAACTCGTCGTCCATCGGTTGCGGATGCGGCCGGTCGGGGACCTCCACCGCGCCGCCGGGCCCGTCGAGCGGCTCGGGACCTTCGTCCGCGTTCTCGTCGGGCGCCCCTATGGCGTACGACCGTCCGGCACCCTCCGTACGACCCGTCAGCCGGGACTGTCCGGCGAGGGACGGCTGCGGCGGGAGCGGAACCTGACCGGCGAGCGAGGGCTGCGCCGGCAGCGGTACCTGACCGGCGAGCGAAGGCTGGGACACCTGTGCGGCGGCCTGCTGCGGCTGGCCAGGGGGCGGCGTCTGGCCGGCGCCGACCCGGAAGCCGGTGCCGTTCGTCGGCGTGGACTGCGGGTGCGGGCGCGCGGCGGTCTCGGGACGGTCGCCGGTCGGCTGCGGCGGTGTCCCCAGCTTGCGGCGACGGCCCGAACCACCGGGCTGGTTGGGAGCGGGCGTGGCACCGGTCTGCGGCTGCGCGCCGGTCTTGGCCTGCGGCTGAGGGCCGCCCTGGCGGGAGAACGGGACGCCTTGGCCGAGCGTCCGTACGCTGATCGCCCGTCCATGGGTGGAGTGGGAGTCGAGGGGAGCGGCCGCGGGGGCCGGAGCCGGTGCCGCCGGCGTGGCCTGGGCCGGTGCCTGGACCTGAGCCTGCGCTTGTCCCTGTCCCTGTCCCTGTCCCTGTCCCTGTGCCGGGGCCATGGCTTCGGCGGGCAACGGCTGCGCGGCGCGCGGCTGTTGTACGGCCACCTCCGGCGGCAGCGGGGTGCCCGAGGAGGGGGTGGGCTGCGGGGGCAGCGGCGCCTGCGGAGCGGCTACGGGGATGCCGACGCCGGAGGTCTCGTGGCGGGCGTCGGGCCAGGACTGCGGCGGGGACGCGCCGGGAGCCGCGCCCTGAGCGGGGACGGCCTGCTGTACGCCGGGCACACCGGCGGCGGGCACGGGCTGGGCGATGCCCTGCGCCGGCTGCGCACCCGGTACACCCGTCCGGGCGGCCGCCTGCTGCGGGCCACCGGGAACCTCCTGCGGCGGGACGGTGCCCTGTGCGGCGAGGGGCTGGCCGACACCGGCCTGCCCGGGGTCGGCCTGGCCGACCGGGGCCTGACCGGTGGCCGCCTGGGCGGCGAGAGCCTGACCCACGGCCGCCTGGGCCGCGCCCCCCGGCACCCCCTGTGCGGCGACGGGCTGCCCGGCCACGACCGCAACGGGTGCGGGCTGGCCGGGGGCAGCGGCAACACCTTGGCCGGGTGCCTGCTGCGGGACGGCCTGCACGCCCTGCCCGCCCTGCACGGGGACGGGCTGCGGGGCGCCCGGGACGTTCTGGGCGTTCTGTGTGGGGACGGGCTGCGCGGCGACGGGCGGCACGCCCTGCGCGGGCACCTGCTGCGCCGGGCCTCCCTGCGGGGGAATCCCCTGCGCCGGGGCACCCTGGACCGGCACCCCTTGCGCGGGCGCCGTCATGGCCACGCCGTCAGCCTGCTGGGGAGTGGCCTGCCGTACCGCACGGCGGCGGCCGGTCGGTGTGGGGATCGGGTGCGGTTGCGGCGGGGTGTGGTCGTCGGCCGCATGGTGCGGGGTGGCGTCATGACGGCCGTCGTCGACACCACCGGCGGGAACGCCCTCGCCCTGACCCGGGCCCGAGCCCTGACCCGCGGCGGGAACCTGTCCCACACCGGGAACCTGTCCCACACCGGGAACCTGTCCCACACCGGGAACCTGTCCCACACCGGGAACCTGTCCCACACCGGGAACCTGTACCGGACCCACGCCCGAGGCCTGCCCCGCGACACCACCCGGCGCCACGGGTCCGGCCTGCGCGATCTGCTGTCCCACCCCGGCGGCAGGCACTGGCCCCCCGGCGAGGACGGCGGGCCCACCAGCGGGCGCGACTCCCCCTGCCTGCACGGGCCCACCTGCCTGCACGAGTCCCCCGGCGGGAACCGGCTGTCCACCGGCCACCGGCTGCCCCCCAGCGGCCGGGACCGCCCCGCCGCCCGCGCCCGCGCCCGGCCCACCCTCACCCTGCACGGGTGCGGTGGTGCCGGCGGGCAGCGGCAGCGGCATGGGCATCGGCGCGCCGGGCGCACCCGGCCCGGCGGGCAGCGGCACCGGACCGAGCCCGGCCGCCTGTGCGTACTCGGGTCCCCGGTCGGCCTCGGCCGGCGGCAGCGCGAAGACGGCTCGGGCGCCCGGCTCGGGCGCGGCGGCACGCTCCTCCGCACTGGCGAGAGCCCGACGTCGGCGCCCGGTGGGCTGCTGAGCGCCCCCCACCTCACCGGCATCGGCGCCGTCGCCGGCCGCGGTACCGGAAGCGGCGACGCTCACCTCGCTGCCGGGGACCGGCCCCGCGGGCAGCGCGGCGGGCAGGGCGTTCTGCGCGGCGGGCTCCCGGCGCGCGCGCCGCCCGCCGGGCGCGGGCACACCCTGCGGCGGCACCGTTCCCCCCAGTCCGTTGGCGACGGCCGCGGCTCCCGCCGCGTGCTCGGCCGCCGTGACGACCGCGCCCTCGGCGGCCACGGGCTCACCGGCGACACCCGGTCCGCGCCGCCGCCCGGACCCCTCGATGCCCTCGCCCTCGGCACCCTCAACAGACACGGCCCCCGCAGCGCCGCTGTCGGCCGCACCAGCCGTACCGATCGCGACCCCCGCGTCCTCGGCCCTGCGCCTGCGCCGCCCGGTGGGGGCGACGGCGGCCTCGGGCCCCGGGCTCTCGGGGGCGTCCTCGCTCTCCAGGAACGCGTCCACCGACGACCGCCGCGCACGCCTGCGCCCGCCGCCGACGGCGGCCTGCTCGGGCAGGGCGACCTCGGCGCCGCCCGCGGGGGCACCGGCGTGGGCCTCGGCGCCCATCACCGCGGGCAACGGGGCGGCGGGCACGGCCCCGGCGCCGCCACCCAGCGGCACCTCCAGCACATACGCGCTGCCGCTCATCCCCGGAACCTCGACCGTCTGCAGCACACCGCCGTGCGCCCGCACGATCCCCTGGACGATCGGCTGGTGCACCGGGTCTCCCCCGGCGTACGGCCCGCGCACCTCGATGCGGACCACCTCGCCGCGCTGCGCGGCCGCCACCACGACGGTGTTGTCCATGTACCCGCCGGCGGACATGGGCGTGTTGCCCGTCGCGTCCACACCGGCGACATCCGCGACGAGGTGCGCGAGCGCGGTCGCGAGCCGCACCTGGTCCACCTCGGCCTCGATGGGCGGCGCGTGCACGGCGAACTGCACCCGTCCCGGCCCGATCAGCTCCACGGCCCCGTCGACACCGGCCGCCACGACCGCGTCCAGCATCACGGCCGTACGGACGAGGCCGTCCTCGCCCGCGTCGATGCGCTGGTAGCCGAGCACGTTGTCGATGAGGGTCGTGATCCGCGAGTACCCGGCGGTCAGGTGATGCAGCACCTGGTTGGCCTCGGGCCACAGTTGCCCGGCGTCGTCGGCGGCGAGTGTGCCCAGCTCGCTGCGGAGCTGGTCCAGCGGGCCGCGCAGCGAGGTGCCCAGCACGGCGAGCAGCTGCTCGTGCCGCGCGGCCAGCGCCTCGTACCGGTCCTTCTCCCGCTCGCCGAGGGCCGCGTACCGCTCGTCACCGGCGGCGAGTTCCTCGGCGTGCTGCTCGCTCAGCTCGGCCAGTTCGGCGGCGTGCTCCTCCCGGACGCCCGCGAGTTCCTCGGCGTGCTCCTTGGCGAGCCGCTCCAGCTCCTCCGCGTGCGTCTCGGCCTCGGAGTCCTTCTCCTCGGCGAGCTTGTCGTACGGCCGCCGGTCGGTGAACGTCATCACGGCACCGACGAGCTGGTCCCCGTCACGCACCGGCGCGGTCGTCAGGTCGACCGACACCTTCTCGCCGTTCTTCGACCACAGCACCTGCCCGCGCACCCGGTGCTTGCGCCCGGACCGCAGGGTGTCCGCGAGCGGCGACTCGCCGTACGGGAAGGGGGCGCCGTCCTCGCGGGAGTGCAGCACGAGCGTGTGCAGCTCGCGTCCGCCGAGGTCACTGGCCCGGTAACCCAGTATCTGCGCGGCGGCCGGATTGACGAGGACGATCCGCCCGTCCGTGTCCGTCCCGACCACGCCCTCGGACGCGGCCCGCAGGATCATCTCGGTCTGCCGTTGCGAACGCGCGAGTTCGGCCTCGGTGTCGACGGTGCCCGAAAGATCCCGTACGACCAGCATGAGCAGCTCGTCGTTGGCGTAGCCGTAACCGTCGTACGCCTGCTGGCCGTTCTCCAGATTCGCGGATGTGACCTCGACCGGGAACTCGGTGCCGTCGGTCCGGCGGGCGGTCATCCGGGTCGGCTTGGTCCGCCCGGTCGGGTCCATGGTGTCGGGCCGCCGCATGGAGCCCGGGATGAGCCGGGAGTCGAACTCGGGGAGGAGGTCCAGCAGCCCGCGTCCGACCAACGCGGTCCCGGGGGTCTCGAAGGCCTCCAGCGCGATCGTGTTGGCGTTGACGACGGTCCCATTGGCGTTGACCAGCACCAACGCGTCGGGCAGCGCGTCCAGTATGGCTGCGAGGCGAGCAGCGCCTCGGGATGGCCTGCTGCTCACGAGACGCTTCCTCCCTGTTACCGCACCTTGCCGACCGCCGGGCCCGTGGCCATCTTGCCAACCGGCCCGCGACGTGTCACGCGAGGGAGTCTACGGGCAGAGGTTGCGCTCGCGACGCCGGATGAGAGGGAGGTCGCACACCGAACATCTGGAGATGCGGTGACTGTGCGGACGGGGAAGCCGTGACCGTGTGTTTTGCCGCGGGACCTTGTCGGCGGCACATATGTACGGGCTGTGCGCGGATGTCGAACGGGCCGCCGGCCCCGCCCACCGGGTGGCCGATTCCCTTCCCCTCCTCCCTCCTCCCGCTCCTTCTTCTCCGTGCTCTTGCGTCCCCCTTACGCGCGGAGGTCCGGCAGTACCGGCACCAGCGCGTCCCAGCGGGCGATCTCACAGCCGTTCCGACGGTCGAACGTCGCGTCCACACGACGCCCGGCCCAGGTCCCGGTGACATGGGCGGTGGCCGGCCCGCCGTACTGCATCGTGCACATGGTCCCGGACCCCACCGGCGCGAACGGATCCGTCCCCCACACGGTGCGCCGGTCGAGCCGCCCGCACGCCTCACCCGCGTCGGGGTGACTGCCGCCCTGCGGATGACACCGGAGTACGAACGTTCCGTCCGCCCTGCCGCCGGCCTCCCGCACGGTGACGGTCAACCGGTCACCGGAACCGACGGCGGAGCTCAGGGTGGGCGGAGGCAGCGGTGCCCGTGACACCGCCTCGGCGGCGTACGCGTCCGGCGCCACCGGCGCGAGCGTGCCGGCGGCGGCCGCGGCCAGCGAGGCGGCGGCGCCGAGCAACAGTCGGCCCAGGGCGGCGGGGCGGCCGAGCGGCGCGGCGGGAGGGAGCGGGCGGGCGGCGGAAGGACTCTGCGACATGACCTGACTAACGCCACGCCCGCCCCACGGTTGCGGCGCCGCCGAGCCCCGCCCCCGCCCTCCCCGCCGGGCCCGCCGCACCACTCCCGACGTGCTCTACGGCTTTGCCCTGCGGCCTCTCCGCCTAGTACCGTGGGAGGCGATTGGTGACAGCCCACCAGGCTGTGTCATCATCTGCACGCACCATTCGCGCTCGCGCGGGTGGTTGTGCTGGAGGCGTCGCCTAGTCCGGTCTATGGCGCCGCACTGCTAATGCGGTTTGGGACTTCAATCCCATCGAGGGTTCAAATCCCTCCGCCTCCGCGCCTGATCACGAAGCCCCGGTCCACGCGACCGGGGCTTCGTCGTTCCCGCCCGCGCTCCAGGACCGCCGCACAGGCTGTTTTCCCAGCTCACAAGGGGTACGGGAAACGGATTTCACATGGCGACGGCAGTCATGTAATGTTCTTCCTGTCGCCGCGAGCGGGCCGAAAGGACCAGGAACGGCAGAAAACAGAACAAGCACTCGTAGCTTAACGGATAGAGCATCTGACTACGGATCAGAAGGTTGCAGGTTCGAATCCTGCCGAGTGCACATCACCGAAGGCCCCGGAGAGATCCGGGGCCTTCGGCGTTGGTGCTGACCTGCGGGTCGTCGGCCCCGGAGGGGGTGGTCGACGGGGTGTGGGGAGGGTGCCGGGGGAGGATCCGGAGGCGGAAGAGGGCGGACTGGCGGATACGTGTGGGCGCATACTGGTCGAGATGACAAAGCCAGGTGCACCGAAGCGCTATTTGCCCACCAGTCCCTTCAAGGCCCCGGTCGCCCCGCCTCCCAAGCACTTCGCGGTGGGCGACCAGGTCACGCACGACATGTACGGCCTCGGCCGGGTGATCGGCATCGAGGACGGGATCGCCGCGCTCGTCGACTTCGGGTCGGCGCGACAGCGGATCCTCAGCCCGTACACCAAGATGAGCAAGCTGTAGTCCGAGACACAGACGGAAACGAGGGCCGGGCCCGGGTCGGGGCCAGGCTCCGAAGCGGCGGCAGGTTGCGCTCCGCAGGGGGCGCGTCCCGCCGTGCCGTTCTGCCACACCGCCGCGCCTGCCCCGCCCACGCCGGGCCGGCGCGCGATCGCCGTGTCCGACGGCGCACCTCGTCAGCCCCCGGACCGCCGGGCGGGGGCGTTGTCAGTGGTGCCCTCTAAGGTCATGAGGGATGGCACGCGTGTGGAGTTGTACCGGGTTGCGGTGGAGTGCCGACGGGCCGTTGCTGAGGTGGAGCGGCGGGCGCGCGAGTCCGTTGCCGCGGGGCAAGGCGGTGGCTTTCGGGATCGTGGCCGAGGGGCGGCGGACGTGCGTCGGGGCCAGGGGGAACCCCTGTGCGCTGCGGGCCGGGGTGTCGGGGCGCAACACCGGCGCCCGGTGTGAGGAGTGCGCGCGGCTCGATCGGGCGCATTCCGTGGCCGCCGACACGATCGCCGATGATCCGCGGCCGTATCACGTCTACCTCGCGTGGTTCGGGCCCGGCATGGTGAAGGTCGGGATCACCGCGGTCGAGCGGGGATCGGCTCGGCTGCTGGAGCAGGGCGCGGTCTCCTTCGGGTGGCTCGGGCGAGGGCCGCTGATGGCCGCGCGGCGGGCGGAGGAGATGCTGCGGGCCGCGCTCGGGGTGCCCGACCGGATTCCGTACGCCGAGAAGCGGGTCGTACGCGCCCATCTGCCGGACGCCGGGGAACGCGTCTCCGAGTTGGCCGTGCTGCACGGGCGCGCTCTGGGGCTCGCGGGGTGGCCCGAGTCGCTGGAGCCCGTGCCGTTCCGGGCGGTCGACCACGTCGGGGTGTTCGGGCTCGACGGGTTGCCGGCCGCGGACGGCGTGGTGACCGAGCTGGTCGCGGGCGGGGAAGTGGCCGGCGAGGTGCTCGCCGTCGCCGGGCCCGATCTGCATCTGGACACCGGGCGGGGCGTCGTCGTCCTCGACACGCGGCTCATGACGGGGTGGGAACTGACCGCGCCCACCGGCCAGGGGACCCGCGACGCCGTCACCGTGCCCGTACGGGAGTTGGGGAGGCGAGGGGAGGGGAGCGGCGGCGTGCAGGACGGGCTGTTCTGAGGGCGGGGCCGACCGGGCGGTAAAGAGTGTGATCCCTTTTGGATCCCGTTCGGAAAGTGCGTGGACGTCGGACGCGGCCCGGCCCGACAGTGATGCCATGGATGATCAGCGGACAGCACCTGATGACGCGGCCCACGACGCACCCGGCGACGCGCTCCACGACACCTCCGTCGTGGCGCCCGTTCCCGCGCATGAACCCCCCTACTACGCGGTCGTCTTCACCTCCACGCGGACCCGGGACCAGAGCGGGTACGCGGAGACCGCCGAGCGGATGGAGGAGCTGGTGAAGGGGGTGCCCGGGTTCCTCGGGATGGACCAGGCGTGGAGGCCCGGCGGGCCGGCGATCACCGTGGGGTACTTCCGGGATGCCGAAGCCATCGAGCAGTGGCGGACCGATGTCGAGCACCGGGCGGCACAGGAGCGGGGACGGGCCGAGTGGTACGAGAACTACACCCTGCACATCGCCAAGGTCGAGCGGAGCCACAGCTTCGTGAGAGGGGACGGCGGGGGCGGCGGGAACGACGAGGGCGAAGCATGACGGCGCTTGCGTAAAAGCCGGGTCAGGGCGGAGGCGCGGGGGCGCGTCCCCGTGGCCGTGGAGCTGTGGGTGCGCGGTGCGGCGGCCGGGAGAACGCCGTGGGAACACCGTGGGAGCGATCGGGAAAGCGCTGTTCGTCGGGGGTGATGTCCGAGAAGTCGGGGATCTTCCCAGGGGCTGCCTGAGAGGCACCTGTGCGTTTCTCAGAAAAATCACAGGTTCCGGAAAGGGCGTTCTCAGCGGGCCCCGACAAGGTGTCCAGCATGACCACGACCTCGCCCCAGGGGCGCACCGAACTGCTGAGGCCGGACGGGAGCCCCGTCCGCGTGCTTGTGGTGGACGACGAGCTGTCGATCACCGAGCTGCTGTCCATGGCCCTGCGCTACGAGGGCTGGCAGATCCGGAGTGCCGGGGACGGCTCGGGCGCTCTCCAGGCCGCCCGGGACTTCCGGCCCGACGCCGTCGTCCTCGACATGATGCTGCCCGACATGGACGGGCTGACCGTCCTCGGGCGGCTGCGGCGCGAGCTGCCCGATGTGCCGGTGCTCTTCCTGACCGCGAAGGACGCGGTCGAGGACCGGATCGCCGGGCTCACCGCCGGCGGCGACGACTACGTCACCAAGCCGTTCAGCCTCGAAGAGGTCGTGGCGAGACTGCGCGGGCTGATCCGGCGGTCCGGTGCGGCCGACCGTCGTTCCGACTCCGTGCTCGTCGTCGGTGACCTCATGCTCGACGAGGACAGCCACGAGGTGTCGCGCGGCGGGGCGAACATCCACCTCACCGCCACCGAGTTCGAGCTGCTGCGGTTCCTGATGAGGAATCCGCGGCGCGTGCTCAGCAAGGCGCAGATCCTCGACCGGGTGTGGTCGTACGACTTCGGTGGCCAGGCCAACGTGGTCGAGCTGTACATCTCCTATCTGCGGCGGAAGATCGACGCCGGGCGCGAGCCGATGATCCACACCAGGCGGGGGGCCGGTTACCTGATCAAGCCCGGGGCGTCATGAGCGGGCGACGGCGGACGCGTACGCAGCGGCAGCCGAGGCTGCGGCGAGGGCGGGGACGACAGCCACGCACGCTGCGTACGCGGCTCGTCGTCTCCGCGGTGGCGTTGATCGCGGTGGTGGCCTCGGTCATCGGGACGGTGACGACGTTCGCGCTGCGTGAGCATCTGTACGACCAGCTCGACAACTCGGTCAGCGCGGTGGTCGGGCGTGCCGCGGGCGCCGGTCCCAAGAACGCGCCGCCGAATGGCACGCAGCCCGAGCCCGACGGTGAACGGGACGTCGACAAGAAGGAGTTCGGTCCGCCGGACCTGAAGGACTTCGTCACCAAGGGGCCGCAGCAGATGATCGGCACCGTCGCGGCGAAGGTCGAGGGCGGCACCGCCGCCGAGGGCATGGTCGGCAAGGAGTCGACCGCCGACAACGGGGTCACGGGGGCGAAGGCGTACGCGCTGAACAAGGACCAGCTCGCCGAGCTGAACTCCGTCCCCAAGGACGGGGACGCCCACACCGTGACCATCACGGGACTCGGCGACTACCGCGTGATGTACCGGAGCGGCGACAACGGCGCCTACTACGTCGCCCTCCCCACCACCGACGTCGACACCACCCTCAACACCCTCATCGCCGTGGAACTGAGCGTCACCGCCGCCGGTCTCATCGCCGCAGGCATCGCCGGGTCCGTCCTCGTCGGTGTCGCCCTGCGCCCCCTGCGCAAGGTCGCCTCCACCGCGACCCGTGTCTCCGAACTGCCGCTGCACACCGGTGAAGTGACCCTCAACGAGCGCGTCCCGGTCTCCGAGACCGACCCGCACACCGAGGTCGGCCAGGTGGGTGCCGCGCTCAACCGCATGCTGGACCACATCCACGGCGCCCTGCACGCACGGCAGGAGAGCGAGACGCGCGTACGTCAGTTCGTCGCGGACGCCAGTCACGAGCTGCGGACGCCCCTCGCGTCGATCCGTGGTTACGCCGAGCTGACCCGGCGCGGCAGGGAGGAGGTCGGGCCCGACACCCGGCACGCGCTCGGGCGGATCGAGTCCGAGTCCGGGCGGATGACCATGCTGGTCGAGGATCTGCTGCTGCTCGCACGGCTCGACGCCGGTCGGCCGCTGCAGTTCGAGCAGACCGACCTCATCCCCCTCGTCGTGGACACCGTCAGCGACGCCCGTGTCGCCGGGCGCGGCCACAACTGGCGGCTCGACCTGCCGGACACGCCCGCCCTCGTGTCGGCCGACGCGGCGCGGCTGCAGCAGGTCCTCGTCAACCTGCTGGCGAACGCCCGTACGCACACGCCCCCCGGCACCACCGTCACCGCTCGCGTGCAGCGGCGTGGGCCTTGGATGTGCGTCGACGTCGAGGACGACGGACAGGGCATCCCGCAGGAGTTGCTGCCGCACGTGTTCGAGCGGTTCGCGCGGGGCGACTCGTCGCGGTCCAGGGCGTCCGGGTCGACCGGGCTCGGCCTCGCCATCGTGCAGGCCGTGGCCGACGCGCACGGCGGTGCCGTGACCGTCGACAGCGTGCCCGGCCGGACCGTGTTCACGGTGCATCTGCCGGCCCTCGGCCGGGACGTGCCGCCGCTCGACGACGCCGCGAACTGGCAGCTCGACGACGCCCGGTACGACGGCGAGCACGACGGGGAGTCCGACGGGGACGCCCTGGTGACCGGCGTGACACGCCGGGAGCCGGACTCACAGGCGCACCACAGTGTGAGCACACGGGCATAACAGAGCGGCTCGCGAATGTGGTGGGCATGCGAACCGACTCTTCTCCCGGCACCCTGCCGGCGCGGGAGCACCTCCCGGCCGGAAACGCCGGTACGCCTGTCCTGGACGTAGTGATCCCCGTCTACAACGAGGAGAAGGACCTCCAGCCGTGCGTGCTCAGACTGCGCGAGCACCTCGCGCGCACGTTCCCGTACGCGTTCCGCATCACGATCGCGGACAACGCGTCCACGGACACCACCCCGCAGGTGGCACGGCGGCTGGAGGCGGAGCTCGCCGAGGTCAGGTCCTTCCGGCTGGAGCAGAAGGGGCGCGGGCGGGCCCTGCGGACGGTGTGGTCCGCGTCCGAGGCCCCGGTCCTCGCCTACATGGACGTGGACCTGTCGACGGATCTCAACGCGCTGCTGCCGCTCGTCGCCCCGCTGATCTCCGGTCACTCGGACCTGGCCATCGGCTCCCGGCTCGCCCGCTCCTCGCGGGTGGTGCGCGGCACCAAGCGCGAGTTCATCAGCCGGGCCTACAACCTGATCCTGCGCGGCTCGCTCCAGGCCCGCTTCTCGGACGCGCAGTGCGGGTTCAAGGCGATACGCCGGGATGTCGCCCAGGTGCTGCTGCCGCTGGTCGAGGACACCGGGTGGTTCTTCGACACCGAGATGCTGGTGCTCGCGGAGCGGGCCGGGCTCAGGATCCACGAAGTGCCGGTGGACTGGGTGGACGACCCCCACTCGACCGTCCACATCGTGAGGACCGCCACCGATGATCTCAAGGGGGTGTGGAGGGTCGGGAAGGCGCTGGCCACCGGGTCCCTCGCGCTGGACCGGCTCGTCCGGCCCTTCGGGGACGATCCCCGCGACCGTGAGATCCAGGACGTACCGCGCGGCCTCGCCCGCCAGCTCCTCGGCTTCTGTGTCGTGGGCGGCCTCTCCACCCTCTTCTATCTGCTCCTCTACAGCGGCTTCCGGGCCTTCTCGGGGTCGCAGACCGCCAACGCGCTGGCCCTGCTGGTCTCGGCGGTCGCCAACACGGCCGCCAACCGGCGTCTGACCTTCGGGGTCCGGGGCCGCGGCGGTGTCATCAGGCACCAGGCGCAGGGGCTGGTGGTGTTCGGCATCGGCCTGGCGCTCACCAGCGGCTCGCTGGCCGCCCTGAACGCGGCCATCTCCGACCCCGCGCACGCCACGGAGCTGGCGATCCTGGTCGCCGCGAACCTCGCGGCGACGGTGCTGCGGTTCCTGCTCTTCCGGGCCTGGGTCTTCCCGGACCGCGGTGACGGCCCGTCCGATTCCGGATCAGCGGCGTCCGCTGCTTCCGCTTCCCCTTCTTCTTCCGCTTCCCATTCGTCCGCTTCCCCCTCGTCCGCGTCCGCTCCGGGCTCGACCGTCGTCGCCGCGCGCCGGCCCGGCGGTACGGCCTCGCACCCGTACGCGGCGTCGACCGGGGTGCGTCCGGGGCAGCCAGGCCCCTACGGCCACCAGGACCGGTTCCGCCCGTCGGCGGCGGGGCCCACAGCGACCCACGACCACCAGGCGACCCGGTTCCGCGCCGACGCGGCCGCGGACCGCGCCTGGGGAGACACGACCATGCAGATGCGGCCGGTGCGCCCGCACGATCAGGATGTGAGGAACGCACGATGACCACGCAGTTCGAGACGACGAGTCGGCCGGGGGACCCCGGCGCAGGCCGGGAGCCGTCGCCGACGGCCCCGCACGGACCGGTGGTGGTCGCGCAGGCGCCCGCCGAGCCCCCGGCCCCCGGGTCCGGTGAACCCGCGCAGCCCTTCGCCAGGCGGCTGTGGAGGGGCCGGCCGGAGGACAACCCCTGGATCCGCCCCGGTTTCCTGCTCGCGCTGCTGCTGATCGGCGGCCTCTACACCTGGAACCTCACGGCCTCCGGCTACGCCAACTCCTTCTACTCGGCGGCCGTGCAGGCGGGCAGCCAGTCCTGGAAGGCGTTCTTCTTCGGCTCGCTGGACTCCGGCAACGCCATCACCGTCGACAAGCCCCCCGCCTCGCTCTGGCCGATGGCACTGTCGGTACGGCTGTTCGGCCTGAACTCCTTCGCGATCCTGTTCCCGCAGGTCCTGATGGCCGTAGCCACCGCCGGAGTGCTGTGGGCGGCCGTACGCCGTCGCTTCGGCGCCACGGCCGGCTTCCTCACCATGGCGGTGTTCGCGCTCACGCCGGTCGCCGCGCTGATGTTCCGCTTCAACAACCCGGACGCCGCCCTCGCCCTGCTGATGGCCGCCGCGGTCTACTGCACCCAGCGAGCCATGGAGCAGGCGCGGACGAAGTGGCTGGTCTGGGCAGGCGTCGCCATCGGTCTCGCCTTCCTGGTCAAGACGCTGCAGGCCTTCCTGATCCTGCCGCCCCTGGCGATCGTGTACGTCGTGTTCGCGCCCGCCCCGCTGCGGAAGCGGATCGGCCAGGTGCTGCTCGCCGGGCTCGCGATGGTCGTCGCCGGTGGCTGGTGGGTCGCGATCGTGGAGCTGTGGCCCGCGTCCTCCCGCCCGTACATCGGCGGCTCGCAGAACAACTCCTTCCTCGAACTCACCTTCGGCTACAACGGTCTGGGCCGGCTCAACGGCGAGGAGACCGGCAGCGTCGGCGGTGGTGGCGGCGGTGGTGGCGGCAACTGGGGTGAGACCGGCTGGGACCGGATGTTCGGCTCCTCCATCGGCGGCCAGATCTCCTGGCTGATCCCGGCCGCGCTGATCCTGTTCGGCGCCGCGATCTGGGCCACCCGGAAGCTGAAGCGCACCGACACCACCCGCGCGGCCTTCCTCCTCTGGGGCGGCGCGCTGCTGATCACCATGGTGGTCTTCAGCTTCATGCAGGGAATCTTCCACGAGTACTACACCGTGGCCCTCGCCCCCTACATCGCGCCGCTGACCGGCATGGGCGCGGCACTGCTCTGGGGCCGGCGGGCGGAACTCTGGGCGTCGCTCACGATGGCGGCGGCCATGACGGCCACCGCGGCCTGGGGTTACGTCCTGCTCGACCGCTCCTCCGACTACCTGCCCTGGCTCAAGTGGGTCGTGCTCGTCGGCGGTCTGGCCGCCGCGCTCGGCCTGGTCTTCGCGGCCAGGCTCGGCCGGCAGCTGGCGCTGGCGGTCGTGGGTCTGAGCTTCGTCACCGCGGTGGCGGGGCCGACGGCGTACACGCTCACCACGCTGGGCGAGGGCCACACCGGCTCGATCGTCACGGCCGGGCCGGCCGTCCAGGGCGGCCGGGGCGGCCCCGGCGGCATGGGCGGCGGTCCTGGCGGAGGTATGGGCGGCGGCATGCCGGGCCAGAACAACCAGCAGGGCAACCAGAACCAGCAGGGCGGCCAGAACCAGCAGGGCCAGGGCCAACAAGGCGGCCAGGACGGCAACGGTCAGATGGGCCAGCCCCCGACCGGCGGCGTCGGCGGCGGCCAGAACAACCAGCAGGGTCAGGGCAACGGCCAGCAGCAGGGCCAGGGCAACGGCCGGACCCAGAACGGCGACGGCGGCCGTACGGGCGGTGGCGGTGGCGGTATGGGCGGCCTGCTCAACGGCGCCTCCGTCAGCGACGAGGCCAAGGAGCTGCTGGAGAAGAACGTGGGTGACTACACCTGGGCCGCCGCGGCCATCGGCGCCCAGAACGCGGCGAGTTACCAGCTCTCCACAGGAGACCCGGTCATGGCGATCGGCGGCTTCAACGGCACCGACCCGTCCCCGACCCTCGCGGAGTTCAAGAAGTACGTGGAGGACGGCAGGATCCACTACTTCATCGCCGGCGGCTCCGGCGGCGGTATGGGCGGCGGCAGCGACGGCACCTCCTCTCAGATCAGCTCCTGGGTCCAGGAGAACTTCGAGGCGGTGACGGTCGACGGCACGACGTTCTACGACCTGACGCGGGCGAAGTGACCGTCCGGAAGGTCGGCGTGAGGAGAGAGGCGACGTGAGCGAGGGCGGTGGCCCGGGGGTGCGGATGAACTCCCGGGCCACCGCCCTTCCGTACGCCGCCGGTCGCGTGTCGGCGTCGTACGGGAAACCGCGCGTTGTACGCCGTATAGGAACTGCTCTACGGTGTATGGCATGGCAACCGACGCCCCCGCCCCCACCTCCGCCCCCACGGCCTCCGAAGCCCGGGGCCATCCCCGGCGCTGGCTGATCCTCGGTGTCATCTGTCTCGCTCAGCTCACCGTGCTGCTGGACAACACCGTGCTGAACGTGGCGATCCCCTCCCTCACCGAGGAGCTGGACGCGGCCACCTCGGACATCCAGTGGATGATCAACGCGTACTCGCTGGTGCAGTCGGGACTGCTGCTCACCGCGGGCAGTGCGGCCGACCGCTACGGCCGTAAGAAGATGCTGGTCACCGGGCTGGTGCTGTTCGGCATCGGGTCGCTGGCTGCCGGACTCGCCCAGTCCGCCGGGCAGTTGATCGCCGCGCGGGCCGGGATGGGCGTCGGCGGCGCGCTGCTGCTCACCACGACCCTCGCCGTCGCGATGCAGATCTTCGCCCCGGAGGAGCAGCCCCGGGCGATCGGCGTCTGGGCCGCGGTCAACGCACTCGGCTTCGCCGCCGGGCCCCTCCTGGGCGGCTCGGTGCTCGCCCACTTCTGGTGGGGCGCCATCTTCCTGATCAACCTGCCGGTCGTCGCGCTGGGTGTCGGGGCCGTGATCGCCCTGGTCCCGGAGTCGAGGAACCCGCTGGGGGACCGTCCGGACGTCCTGGGCGCCGTACTGTCGACGGTCGGGACGACCGCTCTCGTCTACGCGATCATCTCGGGTCCCGAGCACGGCTGGACGTCGGCCCTCGTGCTCACCACGGCCGCCGTCGCCGTCCTCGTCCTCGCGGCCTTCGCGTACTGGGAGAGCCGAGTCCCGTACCCCATGCTCGATCCGCACTTCTTCCGCGACCGACGCTTCACGGGTGCCGTCGCCGGGGCGGTCCTGATCACGTTCGGCATGGGCGGCGCGCTCTTCCTCCTCACCCAGCACCTGCAGTTCGTGCTCGGCTACGACGCGTGGGAGGCGGGGCTGCGCACCGCGCCCCTCGCCCTGGTCGTGGTCGCGCTGAACTTCTCCGGACTGTCCGCGAAGTGGACGGCGAAGCTCGGCACGCCGGTGTCGATCCTGCTCGGCATGGTGCTGATGTCCGGCGGACTGGTCTCCATCGCGACGACGGCGTCCGGCGGTTACGCCGGGACTCTGCTCGGGCTGCTGCTGATCGGGGCGGGCTGCGCCGTCGCCAACCCCGCGATGGCGCACGCGATCATGAGCGCGATCCCGCCGGCCAAGGCGGGAGTCGGGGCCGGGATCAACGGCACGCTCGCGGAGTTCGGTACGGGGCTGGGGGTGGCGGTGCTGGGGGCGGTGCTCAACTCCCGGTTCGCGGCGCTCGTCCCGGTGGCGGCGGTGTCACTGCCGACGGCGCTGGGAGCGGCGGACACGGCGGCGGAGCGGGCCCGGGTGATGTCCGCGTTCTCCTCCGGGCTGGAGACGAGTCTGCTGGTGGGCGCGGTGGCCGTGCTGCTCGGGGGGCTGGTGGCGGCGGGATTGCTGCGCCGGGCGGAGAAGGGGGAGGCGGGGGAGGAGGGGCCGGTGGGCGCCTCGTAGGGCCCCCGGGGCGCCGCCCGCCTAGCATCGTCGTCGGTGGGCAAGTGAAAGCCACGTCTCGAAGGGTGCTTCATGGTGAGGGCGGACGGTCGGGCCGAGGGTTCCGCGCGGGCCAGTGTCTGGCTGGAGGGTAGGGCGAGGGCCCGCCGGGGCGGGCAGCCGTCGGGGCTGGACCGTCAACGGATCACCGCGGCGTCCGTACGGCTGCTGGACGCGGAGGGGCTGGGCGGGTTCTCGATGCGCAGGCTGGCCGCCGAGCTGAACGTGACGGCCATGTCGGTCTACTGGTACGTGGACACCAAGGACGATCTGCTCGAACTGGCGCTGGACCAGGCGTTCGGCGAGATGCGACTGCCCCCGGAGGACTCCGACGAGGACTGGCGGGGCCAACTGCGCACGCTGGCCGGGGAGTACCGGGCGGTCCTGGTCCGCCACCCCTGGGCGTCACCCCTCGCCGGCACCTTCCTCAACATCGGCCCGCGCGCACTCGACTTCTCGCTCGCCGTGCAGCGCGTGATCAGCCGTACCGGGCTGCCCCACCGCGGCCAGGCCGGCGCCATCGCCGCGGTCTTCCAGTTCGTCTACGGCTTCGGCACCATCGAGGGCCACTTCGTGCAGCGCTGCGCCGCCGCCGGGCTGACCCAGGAGGAGTACTTCCGCCAGGCCATGAGCGCGGTGTCCGACTCCCCCTCCCCGCACGAGGTCATCCGGCACTCCGCGGACCTCATGGAGGCCCGCGGCGGCGACACCGTCGAGGAGATGCGCGAACGGGACTTCGGCTACGCGCTGGAGACCCTCGTCGCCGGCATCGAGGTGATGGCCGAACGGGGCTGACCGTGCCCCCGGACTACCCGGACGGCCCCGACTACCGGACGGCCCCGACTACCGGACGGCCCCGACTACCCCTCCAACCCGGACTGTTCCTACTGTCCGGACTCCCCGGCCACCAGCCGCGCCGGGAAGCCTCCGGTGGCCACCGGCCCCCACTTCACCGGGGTGACCCGGATGATCGACTTGCCCTGCTTGACCATCGCCTCCCGGTACTCGTCCCAGTCGGGGTGCTCGCCCGAGATGTTGCGGAAGTACTCCACCAGGGGCTCGACCGAGTCCGGCGAGTCCAGGACCTCCGCCGTGCCGTCGATCTGGACCCAGGGGCCGTCCCAGTCGTCGCTCAGCACGACGACGCTCACGCGCTCGTCCCGCTTGGCGTTGCGCGTCTTGGCCCGCTCGGGGTACGTGGAGACCACGATCCGGCCCGAGTCGTCGACGCCACAGGTCAGCGGGGAGGCCTGAGGGCTGCCGTCGGCCCGCCGGGTGAGCAGGAGCGCCCGGTGCCGGGGGCGGACGAAGTCGAGCAGTTCTTCGCGGGAGACCGAGGTGTTGGTCGCGATGTTCCTTGCCATGGCGCCCAGCGTAGGCCGCACCCGCCTCACGAGCCTGTCCCTGGCGTGCGTACCCACGCGCCCGGCCCAGCACCCGCGCCCCTCATCCCCGCGGACGCGTCTCGCCCTGTACGGCCTGGATGTCCAGCTCGACCTTGAGCGTCGTACCGATCGCCGCGATCCCCGCCTGGACCACCTGGTTGTAGTTCATGGCGAAGTCCGCGCGGCGGAGTTCGGTGGTGGCGCGGAAGGCGGCGCGGGTGCCGCCCCACGGGTCCGCGCCCGTGCCCAGGTACGCCAGGTCCAGGTCCACCGGCCGCAGGACCCCGCGCATGCCCAGCTCCCCGTGGACCGTCCAGCGGTCCGGGCCGGCCGGGGCCAGTCCCGTCGAGACGTAGGTGATCTCGGGGTGCCGTTCGGCGTCCAGGAAGTCCGGCGAGCGCAGATGCTGGTCCCGCGTCGCGTTGCCGGTGTCGATCGAGGCGGCCCGGATCACGGCTTCCACCCGGGACTTGGTGCCCTCGTCCGGTGCCGGGGCGACCTCGATCGAGGCCGAGAAGTCGGTGAAGCGGCCGTGGACGCTGGAGATGCCGAGATGCCGGGCCAGGGCGGCGACGGAGGAGTGGGCGGGGTCGACGCTCCAGGGGCCGGGCGGCGGCAGTTCCGCGCCGCCGAGCCGGGCGAGGGTGACCGTGCCGACCTCCGCGCGGCCGCTCGCGGTCACCAGGGCGCCGGCGGCGAAGGGGCTGTAGCCGACCGCCGTGACGATCACCGTGTACGCGCCGGGCGCGAGGGCCGTCGGGTCGTGCACGCGCCCTTCGGCGTCCGCCCCGGCCCGCAGCACCTGCGTGCCGGTCATGTCGGTCACCGTGACGACCGCGTGCGACACGGCCCATCCGTCCCGGGTGCGGATCCTCGCGGTCAGTCCGGTCAGTCCGGTCGGTCCCATGTCCGTCCCACTCCTCAGCAATGCGGCCGGCCGGTGGAGCGGGGGTGGCTCCACCGGCCGGTGGTCCAACTTCTCGAACTACTCGCCGGGGTGGGCGAGTTCGATGTCGTGGCCGTCGACGCCGGGTCCGGCGACCGTCAGGGCCGTGGCCACGGGCGGGTAGCCGGTCGCGATGACCGTGTACTCGCCGCTGTCCAGATCGGTGAAGGCGTACGTCCCGTCCGTGCCGGTGGTGGCCGTGCCGGCCACGTTGCCGGCCGCGTCGACGAGGGTCACGCGGGCGTCGGCCAGCGCTCCGCCCGCCGCCCGGACGACCCCCTGGAGCCGGGCCCCGGTCTCCAGGTCGATCTCGATCCGGGTGACCCCGGTGCCGCCGACCTCGACGGGCAGGGCGCGCGGCCGGAACCCGGGGGCGTTCACCGCGACGGTCACCCCGCCCGGCACCAGCTCGCCGAATCCGAACTCGCCCTGCTCATTGGTGACTCCGCCGGCCAGCACATCGCCGCGCACATCGGTCACCACGACCATGGCGTCCTGGACGGCCGCCCCGGCCCCGGCGGCCCGCACCACACCGCTCAGCCCGCTCGTGCCGCTCAGCAGGATGTCGTACGCGACCGGCTCGCCGCCCACGACCACCGTGGACGCCTGCGGCTGGAAGCCGTCGGCGGCCGCGATCAGGACGTACGACCCGGGGGCGGGCGCGTCCACCGCGTAGGTACCGTCGGCTCCCGCGACCGAACGGCCGAGCTGCCGTCCGCCGAGCGAGATCAGGGTGACGGCGGCCCGCGGCACGGGCGCGCCCTCGGCCCCGCGGACGTGACCCCGTACGGGAGTTCCGCCGGCGCCCGACCCCAGGGCCGGGGCGGTGACCGCCGCCTGGGGCTCGGAGATCGCGGCGGACTCGGCGGACTCGGTGGACACCGCGGCCGGCGTCTCCGCCGGGAGTGCCTCGGTCGTCTGAGCCATCTGGGTCGTCTGGGTCGTCTGGGCCGCTTGGGCGAGTGCCCCGGTGGTCCGCAGCGGGACCTCCTTGATGAAGAGGGAGAAGACCAGCGCGAGGACGGCGAAGGGGGCCGCGTAGAGGAAGACGTCTCCGATGCCCTGGCCGTAGGCGCTCTCGATGACCGTGCGGATCGGCGTGGGCAGTGCGTCCAGGTCGGGGATCTCGCCGTGGCCCGTGGCGGAACCGGACACACCCAGCTTGGCGAGGCCCTCCTCGGCGTAGTGCGAGATCCGGTGGCTCAGCACCGCGCCCAGCGCCGAGACGCCGATCGCGCCGCCGAGGGAGCGGAAGAAGGTGACGACCGAGCTGGCGGCACCGAGGTCGCCGGGGGCCACCTGGTTCTGGGTGCACAGCACCAGGTTCTGCATCATCATGCCGACGCCGAGCCCGAGCAGCGCCATGAAGATCGCCACGTGCCAGTACTCCGTGTCGTACCGGAGCGTGCCCAGCAGGGCGAGGCCCGAGGTCACCAGCACGCCGCCGGCGAGCAGCCAGGCCTTCCAGCGGCCCGTGCGGGTGATGACCTGGCCGGAGACGGTCGAGGAGACGAACAGGCCGGCGATCATCGGGATCGTCATGACACCGGACATGGTCGGCGACTTGTCGCGGGCCAGCTGGAAGTACTGGCTGAAGAAGATCGTGCCCGCGAACATCGCGACACCGACGAAGAGCGAGGCCAGTGACGCCAGTGCGATCGTCCGGTTGCGGAACAGCCGCAACGGCATGATCGGCTCGCTCGCCTTCGACTCGACCAGCAGGAACAGCCCGAGCAGCAGGGCCGTGCCGCCGACCATCGCGTACGTCTGCCACGACACCCAGTCGTACTTGTCACCGGCGAACGTGACCCAGATGAGCAGCAGGCAGACCGCGCCGGTGATGAGGAACGCGCCGGCCCAGTCGACCTTCACCTTGCGCCGGACGACCGGCAGGTGCAGGGTCCGCTGGAGCACGATCAGCGCGATGACGGCGAAGGGCACACCGACGTAGAAGCACCAGCGCCAGCCGAGCCAGCTGGTGTCGGTGATGACACCGCCGACCAGCGGGCCGCCGACCATGGCGGTCGCGAAGGTGGCGCCGAGGTAGCCGTTGTACCGGCCGCGTTCGCGCGGGGAGATCATCGCCGCGAGGATGATCTGGGCCAGGGCGGAGAGCCCGCCCATGCCGACGCCCTGGACCGCGCGGAAGGTGATGAGCATCCCGGCGTTCTGCGACAGACCGGCGGCGGCCGACCCGAGCACGAAGATCACGAGCGCGAGCTGGATCAGCAGCTTCTTGGAGAACAGGTCGGCGAGCTTGCCCCACAGCGGGGTGGAGGCGGTCATCGCGAGGAGCGACGCGGTCACGACCCAGGTGTAGGCGCTCTGTCCGCCGCCGAGGTCCTTGATGATGTCCGGCAGCGCGTTCGACACGATCGTCGACGACAGGATCGCCACGAACATGCCGAGCAGCAGTCCGGTCAGCGCTTCCATGATCTGCCGGTGCGTCATCGGGGCGTGGTCGCCACCGCTGTGGGGAGCACCCTTGGCGGTGCCTCCTCCGTGCTTGGCGTGAGCCCGCACACCGGCTGGTGTGGTCGTTGCCATGGGGCTTCCTTTTCCTACGGGTCTTTGCGGGTGTACGGGTCGGGGTGGACGCCGCTGTACGGGCGTACGCATCGTGGGGCCGCGGTGTGGGGCCGCCGGGCGGGGTCGCGCGTCGTCGCGTCGGCCGCTAGGCGGGGGTACGGGCCGTGGTGGCGTCGAAGCTCTCGCGCAGCCGGGCCAGCAGCCGGGCGAGCTGGGCGATCTCGTCGTCGGGCCAGTCGCTGAGCCGGTCGGCCATCAGCCGGCTGCTGCGCCGGTCCAGCTCCGCGACCACGGCCCGGCCCTCGGGGGTCAGGCGCAGGATGCGTGAGCGTTTGTCCACCGGGTCGGGGAGGCGTTCGATCCAGCCCCGCTCGGCGACGTGGGCGACATGACGGCTGGTCACCGACATGTCCACCGAGAGCAGCTCGGCGAGCCTGCTCATCCGCATCTCGCCGTGCCGGCCGAGCAGGGTCAGGACTCCCGCCGATCCGCCGGGGCATTCGTGCGGCAGCATCCTGGTGAGCTCCCGCTTCACGGCCCCGATGGCACTGAGCTGACGGACCAGCTCCTCGTAGTGCGCCTGCCCGGCCATGGAGTCCCTCCCGTGTTTGTTGCTTAGGGCAACCATAAGACTGGATGGTTGCTGCAGGCAAATGAAATGGGGTCCGTGCGGCCCAAGTCTTGGCAAAGGAGAACGTTGCGCGGTCGGGGGCGGGCAACCCCGCTTGGGCGCGTCCTCCGCGATTCGCTAAGGTCTCGGGCCATGGCCGACAACCAGAACCCCCACACCCAGGGCAACTACGACCCCGCGGGAAGCACGCAGATGTTCCGCGCCTTCGTCGACGAGACGCCTTCGGGGGGCCGCCAGGCCGCCTCGGCCGCGGCGGGGAGTTCCGGGCCGCGGGTCGGTGTGATCGTCGGTGTTCTCGCGGCGGTGGCTGTGGTGGCCGCGGTGGTGTGGCTGGCGCTGGCGTAGCCCGCCCGGGGTGCGTGGCGCGCCCACTCGTCTGCCGGCGCCTGTGATCTTGCGGGCCCGGGTGCGTCGTGGTTGCTCGCACCCGACAACGCACCCGCACACACGCCTACCGCCGGGGTGCCGTGGAACCGGCCCCCCGGCGGATCAGGTGTCAACGCGTGGCTGACGCCGCCTCAGTCGGAGATCAGGCCCTCACGGAGCTGGGCCAGGGTCCGGGTGAGGAGGCGGGAGACGTGCATCTGGGAGATGCCCACCTCCTCGCCGATCTGGGACTGCGTCATGTTCGCGAAGAACCGGAGCATGATGATCCGGCGCTCACGCGGCGGCAGCTTGGCCAGCAGCGGCTTGAGGGACTCGCGGTACTCCACGCCCTCCAGTGCCGTGTCCTCGTAGCCGAGACGGTCCGCGAGGGAGCCCTCGCCGCCGTCGTCCTCGGGGGCCGGCGAGTCCAGCGACGACGCCGTGTAGGCGTTGCCGACCGCGAGGCCGTCGACGACGTCCTCCTCCGACACGCCCAGGACGGCGGCGAGTTCGGTGACCGTCGGGGAGCGGTCGAGCTTCTGTGACAGCTCGTCGCTGGCCTTGGTGAGGGCCAGCCGCAGCTCCTGCAGCCGGCGCGGAACCCGCACCGACCACGAGGTGTCGCGGAAGAACCGCTTGATCTCGCCCACGACCGTCGGCATCGCGAACGTCGGGAACTCCACGCCCCGTTCGCAGTCGAAGCGGTCGATCGCCTTGATCAGGCCGATCGTGCCGACCTGGACGATGTCCTCCATCGGCTCGTTGCGCGACCGGAAACGGGCGGCGGCGTAACGCACCAGCGGGAGGTTGAGCTCGATGAGGGTGTCCCGGACGTAGGCGCGCTCGGGGCTGTTCTCGTCGAGTGCGGCCAGCCGCAGGAACAGGGAGCGGGACAGGGTGCGGGTGTCGATGTTCGCCGAGGCCGACACGGCCGGAAGGTCAGTCACCGGCGGAGCCTGGGGACCGGGAAGGTCCTCAAGCGCCTGAAGGTCCTGAGGGGCCTGGATAGCGTCGGGCGCGGTTTCGCTCTTGTC
The DNA here is from genome assembly GCF_042802995.1 of Streptomyces sp. NPDC057438. Classification (NCBI taxonomy): domain Bacteria; kingdom Bacillati; phylum Actinomycetota; class Actinomycetes; order Kitasatosporales; family Streptomycetaceae; genus Streptomyces; species Streptomyces sp. NPDC057438. Next base: position 45,607 of record NZ_JBHVDD010000043.1, on the reverse strand, counting down.
GAGCGTGAGCACCTTCGAGCTGCCCTGGTCTGCGGACATGCCACCCCCTTTGGGTCGCGGACGGTCGCGGCGGACGCTCCGTCGTAAGGAACGCAGCCTCCACCTGAATACCGGCGGCGAGGCCACGGCAAACGCGCTGGGGAGAGAATGTCACACGTCGGCAACGCGATGTAGTGACATGTCGACATGGAGAGGGTGAATAGGCCCTGGAAAATGGCGGTCTGACAGTATTTCAGCGCAGTTGGGCCAGAAAAAGCTTCCATGAGCGATTCGCTCTCTCCGGTGACCCATCGACAGCGCATTCGGTCACGCCCATGGCCTGCACACGCGCACCGCTGGCCGATTCTGTGCGCCCCGCCTGCCCTCGTGCGCCCCGCGTGCCCCACGGTCCATCCGGGAATGCGCGGAGGATTTCCGGTTACCTACGGTCACCCGGCCCGGCCCCGGGTCCGGCGCCCGACCGGCAGGGACCCGGCCGGCGGACGGGCATCCGGCGTCCCCCGCGGAGCGGAGTGCCTACGCCTCGATCCGGTTGGCCGAGCGCAGCCGCGCGAAGCTCCGCGCCAGCAGCCGCGACACGTGCATCTGGGAGACCCCCAGCTCGGCGCTGATCTGCGACTGCGTCAGGTTGCTGTAGTAGCGCAGCAGCAGGATCCGCTGCTCGCGTTCGGGCAGTTGGACGAGGAGATGCCGTACGAGGTCGCGGTGTTCGACGCCGTCCAGCTCGGGGTCCTCGTAGCCGAGGCGGTCGAGCAGCCCTGGCATTCCGTCGCCCTCTTGGGCGGCCTCCAGCGAGGTCGCGTGGTAGGAGCGGCCCGCCTCGATGCAGGACAGCACCTCCTCCTCGCTGATGCGCAGCCGTTCGGCGATCTCGGCGGTGGAGGGGGTGCGTCCGAACGCGGTGGTGAGGTCCTCGGTCGCGCTGTTCACCTGGACCCACAGCTCGTGCAGCCGGCGCGGGACGTGGACCGTGCGGACGTTGTCGCGGAAGTACCGCTTGATCTCCCCGATGACGGTCGGCATCGCGAAGGTCGGGAACTGCACACCGCGGTCCGGGTCGAACCGGTCGATGGCGTTGATCAGCCCGATGGTCCCGACCTGGACCACGTCCTCCATGGGCTCGTTGCGGGAGCGGAAACGGGCGGCCGCGTAGCGCACGAGCGGGAGGTTCGCCTCGATGAGCGCCCCCCGCACGCGGTTGTGCTCCGGGGTGCCCGGCGCCAGATGCTTCAGCTCACCGAACAGCACCTGGGTGAGGGCCCGGGTGTCGGCGCCGCGGCGCTTCTCCGGGGCGGGTGCGGTGGCCTGGGCGGTGACCTGGGCCGAGGCGGGCTCGGGAGCCGGGACTTCTTCCTGGGGAGGCGCAGTACTGGCCGACACGGTCAACGCCACCTCTTCATCCATCAACTCAACCGTCAAAAGCGGTCATAGCATCACAAGACATGTGCACTGTGATCAAGCACCGCATAGCGCCGTGTTGAACAAGAAGTGGAGAAAGGGAGGGGCAATTGGGTGTAAAAAGGCCCCGCACTGTTCGAGTGCGGGGCAGGAGGGGCGTGCGTACGGACGACTGCTACGGCTGCTACGACCGCTGCGGCTGTTGCGGCTCAGAACTCGTAGTCGGCGACGACCCAGGTGGCGAACTCGCGCCACAGCGCCACGCCCGCCTGGTGGTCCGGGTGCTCGGCGTAGGCGCGCAGGCCGTCCAGGTCGTCGAACGCGGAGTTGATCGCGAAGTCGTAGGCGATGGGGCGGTCGCTGAGGTTCCAGCCCAGCTCCCAGGAGCGGATCTCCGCGATGGTGCCGTCCAGCGCGCGGAAGGCGCTCTCGCCCCGTACGACCCGCGGGTCGTCGCGCTCGACGCCTTCGTTGAGCTTGAAGAGGACCAGGTGGCGGATCATGGGCGCTCCGGAAGGGTCGTGCGGGGGAGGGGGTGCCGGCCGAGGTGCGGCGTGGGGGCTACTGAGCCCCGTCGGCGAGCCAGGTGAAGAAGTCACCGATGGACTTGGCCGCGTTGGAAATGCCCTCGAACCCTATCTGGACGTAGCTGGCGGCGTTTTCCGGGTCCGTGATGATCACATAGGCCACGAAGACCACGAGCACGTACACCGCGATCTTCTTCCCCTGCACCGCCACCGCGGCCTCCCCGGCCTCTTGCGCCCCTTGGGCCCTGTCGGTCCCTCTTTGTCGGCGGCGAGTGTAACCCGATCATGCGTTCGCAGGAGAGGTGCCGGACCCTGGGCTCTCGGGGTCTGTGCGCGTGGTCGGCGGTGCGGCGCACCGCGCTCCGGCATCCACGGATGCCGGAGCGCGGAGGTGGACCAGGGGGTCTGGCCTACCACCAGTCCGTGCACTGCACCGCCTGGCCGCCACCGCCGCCGCAGGCACGGAACCGGTAGTTCGGGCTGTTGTCCGTCACCTTCGCGGCACTGGTCAGCACCTGGCCGTCCCGGCTTGCCCGGAAGGGGCCGCACTGGATGTGGACATCGTTGCCGTTGAGCGTCCAGTCCATCCAGATCTCGTCTCCCGCACGCGAGGCCGAGAGTGCGGCGAATCCGTGGACCCGGCCGTCGATGGTGGCAGCCCGCAGACTGATGCGCCCGGACAGCCCCTGCGGGTCGGAGCGCAGCGTTTTGTCCCTCGGGCCGGCAGGGACACCGACCAGACTGTCGGAGATGTCGCGGAAGCCGTTTGCTCCGCGCTCGCACTGGGACCGGTCCGCCAGTGCCGTACCCGGCGCGGCGACGACGACTCCGCCTGCCAGCAGCAGGCTGGCGGCGGCGGTGCAGGCCGCTCTGGCCAGTGGACGACTGATCATGACAAGACTTCCCCTCAGGTGACGGACGGCGAGTACGGCTCAACCGTGGGCGCCGCGTACCGAACCTGGGCGGCGCCGCCTCAAGACAAGCACGGGGGACGGAGATCGCTGTTCTGTCGATTCCCGGGTTGTGCCGGCGCGAGGGATGTGCATGCCGCGTGCTCATGAGCGGGGAGGAATGAGACGGGAACCGGGACGGAGCAGCACGAAGGGCCCGGTCCATCGGACCGGGCCCTTCGTCTACCTGCGGTAGCGGAGGGATTTGAACCCTCGGTGACTTGCGCCACACTCGCTTTCGAGGCGAGCTCCTTCGGCCGCTCGGACACGCTACCGAGGGAGACCTTACAGCAAGGTGGGGCGTGCTTTGAAATCGGTATCGCCGGGGTCTCAGCGGGTGCGGAAGAACTCCGTGAGGAGCCTGGCGCAGTCGTCGGCGAGGACGCCTTCGACGACCTCGGGACGGTGGTTGAGGCGCCGGTCGCGGACGACGTCCCAGAGGGAGCCGGTGGCGCCGGCCTTCTCGTCGCGGGCGCCGTAGACGACCCGGTCGATCCGGGACTGCACGAGGGCGCCCGCGCACATCGTGCAGGGTTCCAGGGTCACGACCAGCGTGCAGCCGGTCAGCCGCCACTCGCCCGCCCGCCGCCCGTCTTCCTCGGCGCAGGCGCCGCGTTCCGCCGCATCCCGCAGCGCGGCGGCCGCCCGGCGGAGGGCCAGTACCTCGGCGTGGGCGGTCGGGTCGCCGGTGGCCTCGCGTTCGTTGTGCCCGGTGGCCAGCACGGTCGTGCCGTCCGCGGACAGGACGACCGCGCCTACGGGGACGTCACCGCCCTCGGCGGCCCGCCCCGCCTCGGCCAGGGCGAGTCGCATCGCGGCCCGCCAGGGGTCACGTACGGGATCGGGCCCGCCCGGTGCCGGCGCGTCGGTCGCGTCGGTCACCGGGGGACCTCAGCCGAGGGAGTCAGCGGACCGTCTCCAGGACCTCCGACGCCCCGAGGGCCTCGGCGATCGAGCCGAGGGCGTCGTCGGCGTCGAGAGCGCGCAGCTCCTTCTCCCCCACCCCCAGGTCGTCGAGGATCTCGGTGTCGCCCACGGGGCTGTGCGGCACGGCCTCGGCGGACGTGTCGTCATCGTCGTCGTCGGACTCGCCGTCCTCGGTGCCGTCGAGGTCGAGGGACTCCAGGTCGGCGGCGTCGTCGCCGGGCTCCCTTCCGAGCAGTTCGTCGGTGAGCAGGATCTCGCCGTAGCTGCTGCGGGCAGCGGCGGCGGCGTCCGACACGTAGATACGAGGGTCGTCCTCGCCATCGATGCGGACGACGCCGAACCAGGCGTCCTCCTGCTCGATGAGCACCAGCACCGTGTCGTCGCCGGGCGAGGCTTCACGGGCCAGGTCGGCCAGATCCGACAGGGTTTCCACATCGTCGAGCTCTGTGTCGCTCGCTTCCCACCCGTCTTCGGTGCGCGCGAGCAGTGCGGCGAAGTACACCGTGACTCTCCCACTGTCATAGGTGTGCCGGTTGGGGGTCCCCCCGGCGGAGGCTGTGGGTGGGGAGGCTTGCGGTCCGAGCCCCACCCACTCGGAATCGTGGCAGAAACAGAGCGCTCAGGGGACGTCTTCGGCTCCCTGTGTCCGGCTCTTTTGATCGCCGGTGGGTCCGCCGTTCACCTGCGCACCTGTTGCCGCCACCAGCGGATCGTACGCGGAGATCCCGGCAGCATATGCACGGCCACCCCGGGAACGCCCCCACATCGCCCACGAACACGGCACATGGCCCTCGCGGAGTGGGAGGGAGAGGAAGTAAGAGGAGAGGGGAGGGGCGTGTCAGGTCACCAGCGGAAGGTGCGCATGCGCATGGCGTGGCGCAGCCGGGCGGCCTTGGCACGGCGCGGCTGGACCCGGTCGCGCAGCTCTCGCGCCTCGGTCAGCTCCCGCAGGAACTGCGCCCGCCGTCGTCGGCGCGCGGCCTCGTTCTCCCGCCCGCTTCCCTGCGCCGCCCCATCAGCCATGCTTGCCACCTCTTCGGCCCCTCGCACCGCCGCCCGCACCCCTTCCACGGCTTCCCGGGCCGCGCCGTCGGCGCCCCGGGCCGTTCCTCCGGTTGCTCCGGTTCCGCGTGCCGTCCCGCCCCGTCGCCGCGTCCCGCGGTCGGCCGTCCCGGCAGGTGCCCGCGGCGCTCGACGGTTCTGTCGCTCGGCTCCGTCGGCCTTGTGTGTCGTGCGCGTGGCTCTGTCGGCTCTACGCGCCGTGCGTGTTTCTTCGTCGGCCGTGCGCGTCGCTCCCTCGGGCGTCCGCGTCGCACCGCCGGCCGTAGTGGTCGCACCGCGGGCCGTACCGGTCGCACCGCGGGTCGTCCGGCCCGGCTGTCCTGTCCGCCGTGTCTGCCGGGCGGGTGCGGTCCGCCGCTCGGCCCGGTCGGGCCTCTCGCGGGTGTCCCGGGGGCGTGGGGAAACGTTGTTCGGGTCTGGCATGGGCTCACCACCGTCAGGCGTCGGTCGTTCCGTCGCCGCTCCGTTCATCCCACTTTCCCTCCGATGGCGGGTTTGATGCCATCGGAGGTCGCGGTGGCCGGGGGACGGTGCGGGGGCGCTCGGAGGTGTGGCCCCGGTTACTGTTGTGGACATGCGTCTCCACGTCGTCGACCACCCTCTGGTCGCCCACAAGCTCACCACGCTGCGCGACCGGCGCACCGACTCCCCGACCTTCCGTCGCCTCGCCGACGAGCTGGTCACCCTGCTCGCCTATGAGGCCACGCGGGACGTGCGCACCGAGCTGGTCGACATCACGACGCCGGTGGCCGCGACCACGGGCGTCAAGCTCTCCCACCCGCGCCCGCTCGTCGTGCCGATCCTCCGGGCCGGCCTCGGCATGCTCGACGGCATGGTCCGGCTGCTGCCGACCGCCGAGGTGGGCTTCCTGGGCATGATCCGCAACGAGGAGACGCTCGAGGCCTCCACGTACGCCACCCGCATGCCGGAGGACCTCTCCGGGCGTCAGGTGTACGTCCTCGACCCCATGCTCGCCACCGGGGGCACCCTGGTCGCCGCGATCCGCGAGCTGATCGCCCGCGGCGCCGACGACGTGACCGCCGTGGTGCTCCTCGCCGCCCCCGAGGGCGTCGAGATCATGGAGCGGGAGCTCGCGGGCTCACCCGTGACGGTCGTGACCGCCGCCGTCGACGAGCGCCTCAACGAGCACGGCTACATCGTGCCGGGCCTGGGAGACGCGGGCGACCGCCTCTACGGCGCCGCCGAGTAGCTCCCCGGACCCGTACGTCAGCAGGGTTTCGCGGCGGAGGGCGTCGGCTCGGGCCTGGTCAGAGCGGCCAGGGCCTTGGCGGCGTCCTTCTGCTTGCTGAGGGCCTTGAAGCCGGTGCCGATGACGAGGTCCACCTCGGTGGCCTTCTTCCGGCCGTCGATCTTCAGCCGTGCGCCGGCGAGCTGGGTGTTGAGTACGGGGAGCGCCGCGCTCTCGGCGGCCTTCGCGCCGAGCAGTATCGCGGTGCCCTTGACCTTCTTGTCGTACTCCTCGGTCGCGTTGCCCACGTTCCCGATGCGGAAGCCGCGTTTCTTCAGCGCGGCGGCGGTCTCCTTGGCGAGACCGGCGCGGGGGGTGGCGTTGAGGACGTTGACGGTGATCCTGCCGGGCGCGGGATAGCCCTTCGCGGGCGCCGCGGACGTCCCGGCCGGTCCGCTCCTCTTCTGGGACGGGCTCACCCGGGACGCGCAGTCCGCCTTGGGGCCGGCCGCGGCGGCCTGGTCCCCGTCGCCGGTGAAGACGTCGATGAGCTGCAGGGTTCCCCAGCCGACGAGGCCCAGCGCGGTCACGGACGCGGCGACCGCGAGGACCAGCCTGCGACGCCTCCTGGGCCGACGCAGCTTCGGGTACTTGTCCCCCGTGATCCGGTACTGGCCGCCCATGCCGGGAGGCGTCAGCATGCTCATGGGCGCAGCGTAGTGCCGTTGGACGGCGATGCCTACTAGATGATCATTCACCGCGCTGCAGTCCAACCCGAAAGGGCCAACCGGCTACGCGCACGGGCATGCCGAGGAGCCGCCTACGGCAACGGCCCGACCGGGTGGCCCGGGACGAACGGCCGGCCGGGGGCGACCCGCCTGTGCGGCGGACGCGGTGCGGGTCAGTCCAGTTCGAGGACGCGGGCGTGGAGCACCTGGCGTTGCTGGAGGGCCGCGCGCACGGCGCGGTGGAGGCCGTCCTCCAGGTACAGATCGCCCTGCCACTTCACCACGTGCGCGAAGAGGTCGCCGTAGAACGTGGAGTCCTCGGCGAGGAGGGTCTCCAGGTCCAGCTGCCCCTTGGTCGTCACGAGCTGATCGAGGCGGATCGGGCGCGGCGCGACGTCCGCCCACTGCCGGGTGCTTTCCCGGCCGTGGTCGGGGTACGGCCGGCCGTTTCCGATGCGCTTGAAGATCACACGGAAAGCCTACCGGGCGAGACGTTCCGGGCGCAGCCATGGCGGCGGAGTGCGGGCGTGGAAAGGAGGAGCGAAGTGGGGCAAAGCGGTGATTCTGTGAGGGGCCGGTGGTGGTCATCGGTGCCCGGCGGGGTGCTTTCGCGCAGGGCGTGGCTCCGGGGCGGGTGACGGCGAACGCCCCGGAGGCGGGGCTCCAGGGCGTTCGTGGTGGGGGTGGGCGGGGGTCAGTTGGGGGGCTGGCGGTGCGAGGGGTGCTGGTCCGTGAGGGGGGTCTCAGGGTCCGCGGGGGCTTGCTCACCCGGCCGTTCCTTCGGCTTGGGGGTGCTGCGCAGGGCCTCGGCCTGGAGGAGTGCGCGGAGGACCGTATAGGGGTCAGCGGGCATGGGGGTGTCCGTCCTGTCCTGTGCTGTGAGTGGTTCTGAAGTACTGAGGGGGTGGGTGAGTGAGCGGGGCTCTCTCAGCAGCGCAGGACCACGGAGCGCAGGGTGTGCAGGGCGTACGGGGGGTGGGGCGGGGATGAGGCGAGCGGGGGGCGGGGGCTCCGGTGGGTCGCGAGGGAGGGGTGTGGGGACGCGGACAGGGCCGGGCGGGACGGGGGCGCGGGCCGTGCGGTGGGGCGGGGGGCGCTTTCGAGGGGGTCGTACTCGGAGGCCGGAAGCTCGCTCGACAGGGCGGGCGGGAGCGAGGGGGCTGTGGTGGCCGTGGTGGCGGCGACCAGGAGGGCGATGGTCAGGATGAGCCCCCTCAGCCGGGCTCCGCGCCCGGCTGTCTTCCTCGCTCGGGCACGGAGGGCTTCCGTGAGGGTGGGGTGCACGGGGGAAAGATTCCCGAGGGAGGGGTGGGCACATCGGGTGGGGCGGGGGATCCGCTCGCTCGGCGTACGGGCATGGGGGGTGCGGCGGGCGGTGCGGCGGGCGGCCGTACGGGCATGGGGGTGCGCCGGCGTAGGGGCGTGAGCGGGCGTACGGCCAGGTGGGTGGGTGTGAGGGCGGTGGTGCGCGTGTTTCGCCGGGGGAGGACGAGCCCGGTGCGGTGCCGGGAGTGGCCCGGTGTCGGTTACTTGCCGGCGGCCTTGGCCGCCTTGGCCGCTGCCTTCATCTCCTGTTTGTGGGCGCGGACCTTGGCCAGGGAGTCGGGGCCCTTGATGTCGGCCACGGAGCGGAAGGAGTCGGGGTCGCCGTAGGAGCCGGCGGCTTCGCGCCAGCCGGTGGGGTGGACGCCGAGCTGTTTGCCGAGGAGGGCCAGGAAGATCTGGGCCTTCTGACGGCCGAAGCCGGGGAGGGATTCGAGGCGGGAGAGCAGTTCCTCGCCGGTCGCCGCGTCCTGCCAGACCGCGCTCGCGTCGCCGTCGTAGTGGTCGACGAGGTACTGGCACAGCTGCTGGATCCGCTTCGCCATGGAGCCGGGGTAACGGTGTACCGCCGGCTTGGCCGACAGCAGCGCGACGAACGACTCCGGGTCGGCCGCCGCGATCTCGTGGGCGTCCAGGTCGTCCGCGTCGAGCCGCTGGGCGATGGTCCACGGGCCCTTGAACGCCCACTCCATCGGCACCTGCTGGTCCAGCAGCATGCCGACCAGCGCGGCGAGCGGACTGCGCCCGAGAAGCTCGTCCGCCTCGGGGTCCTGGGCGAGGTGCAGGGTCACGTTCATGCCCCGATGATCGCCCGCCGGGCCGGCCGCCGCAGCCCGGCCCCGGGCGGGCGGCGCTCCCGGATCCCCTACGGGCGCCAGTAGCCCAGCGCGTGGATCCGCTGCTTCGGTACGCCCAGTTCCTTGCGGAAGTACGCCGTCAGGGAGCGGGTCGTCGCGGTGTCGCAGGCGATCCAGACGTACGGCGTGGGGGTGTCCGCCAGGAGGGCGGGGGCCTCGGCCCGGACCTGGGTGAGGAGACGGGCGCCGGCGTCCTCGCGGGGGACCGGGCGGAAGTCGTGGCGGCCGGGATCGAGGCGGACCGGGAGCCCGCCCGCGTCGGGGGCGGGCTCCCCGAACTCCTTCGCCATCTCGAACCAGATCGTCGCCGGGGCCGACGGGAGCGCGCGGAGGAGGGAGTTGACGGCCGGGAGGGAGGCCGGGTCGCCGATGGCGAGGATGCGGGACGGGGCGGGGTCGGGGTCGGTGAAGGCGGTGCCCTGGACCGTGGCCTCGATGGTGTCGCCGGGCTTCGCGGCGCGGGCCCAGTCGCCGGCGTGGCCGTCGTGCAGGGCGAACTCCAGGCTGAGGGTGCCGGCGGCCGGGTCGGGGTCGACCAGGGTGTACGCCCGCTGGTGCGGTTTGCCGGCGGCGTCGAACCACAGCCGCACCCACATCGTCGGGTGGACACCGGTCGCCGCGAGCATGCCGCCGTCGGTGAGGTGGACCCGGTGGTAGTGCTCGGTGACCTGTTCCGCACCGGTCACCGTGAGGACGAAGTCCTTCCCGCGGAGCAGTTTGAGGACCGCTCCCTCCCAACCGTGCCCCTGACCCATGGCTTCTGCACCCTTCCCGTACGCTTTGATCACTGAATGATTAGGTGAGGCTAACCTAAATCACAGCTGCGGTGAGGCTGGGGAGGGCGAGGGGATGCGGGACGTCGGCGGGCAGGGGCCGGCCCGAGGGAACATTTCGAGCCAGGGATCGCATGGATCCCCGGGCGGTCGGGGGCCGGGCGGGACACGTGGGACCGGCGAGCCATCCGCGCCACACGGGACCGATGAGCCGTCCGCGCCATACGGGACCTGCGAGCCGTCCGGGACGTACGGGACCGGCGAGCCGTACCGGACGAATTGCGGCACGTATCGCGATGACTGGGGCATTCCGCATCTCCGCGCCGCCGACGTCCGCGCTCTGGCCCACGCGCAGGGCCGGGTCACCGCCCTCGACCGGGCCTGGCAGCTGGAGGTCGAACGTCACCGCGTCCAGGGCACCTCCGCCGCCTTCCTCGGGGCCGGTTCCCTCGGGTGGGACCGGTTCGCGCGACGGGCGCGCCTCGCCGACACGGCCCGAAGATGCTTCGACCGGCTGGAGGGAACGGACCCGGAGACCGCCGACTGGGTCCGGGCGTACGTCGAGGGCGTGAACGACGGGCTGGCCGAGGGCGGGCGGCGCGCACCCGAGTTCGAGCGCGTCGGGCTCGCGCCGGGGCGCTGGGAGGTCTGGCACCCGCTCGGCGTGTGGCTCGCCACGCACATCCTGTTCGCCGGGTTCCCCGCCAAGCTCTGGCGGGAGGAGGCCGTACGGCATCTCGGTGCCGACGCGGTCGGGCTGTTCGCCACCGACGGGCCCGCCACCTCCGGCAGCAACGGGTGGCTCGTCGACGGCTCCCGTACGGCCACCGGGCTGGCCGTCATCGCCGGGGATCCGCACCGGTTCATCGAGGAACCCGGTGTCTACCAGCAGATCCACCTCGCCTGCCCCGAGTTCGACGTCGTCGGTCTCGCCGTCCCCGGCATGCCCGGCATCGCCCACTTCGGCCATACCGGCGAGGTTGCCTGGGCCATCACCAACGCCATGGCCGACTACCAGGACCTGTACCGGGAGCGGCTGCGGCACGCCGACGGGGACGGCGGGGGCGACGGGGACGCGGACGGGCAGGGGGAGGGCGGCGTGGAGGCCCTCGATCCCGACGGGGTGTGGCGGCCCGTGCACCGGCATGTGGAGGTCATCGAGGTCGCGGGCGGGGAGCCCGTGGAGGTGGAGGTGATCGAGACCGCCCGGGGGCCGGTCGTCGTCGGTGGCCTTGATCCCCGTGCGCCCGATGGTTCCGGTGGGCCCGACGATCCCCGTGCGCCCGATGGTTCCGGTGGGCCCGACGATCCCCGTGCGCCGGACGACCCGGGTACCCCGGACGACGCGGGTGCCCCGGACGCGGTCGGTCCGCTCAGCCTCCGCTACCCGCCGCGTGTCACCGGGGACCTCGGGCTGAGTGCCCTGCTTCCCCTGCTCCGGGCGCGGGAGGTCGCCGATGTGGACCGGGCGTTCGACGCGTGGGCCGAGCCGGTGAACGTCGTACAGGCGGCGGACACGCGGGGCGGGGTGCTGCACCGGGTGGCGGGGCGGGTGCCGGTGCGGAGCCGGGAGAACCGGACCCGGGTGGTCGCGGCCTGGGAGCCGGGGCACGAGTGGCGCGGATGGCACGAGACGCCGTACGGCACCTTCGAGGACGGTGTGGCGGTGATGGCCAACCAGCGGGGGCCGGCGACCCCGCTGGGCGTGGAGTTCGCGCCGCCGCACCGGGCCGACCGTATCCGGGCGATGCTGGACGAGCGGCGGGTGTGGTCCGCCGCGGAGATGCCCGCGCTCCACATGGACACCCATCTGTCCTCTGCCGGACCCCTGTTGGACCGTCTGGCCGCCCTCGTCGGACCCGCCCCCGGTTCGCCGGCGGGCGAGGACGGGCCCGGGCCGGCCGCGGGGCCCACCCCGGCCGCGGCCGCGCTCCGTGACCGGCTGCTGCGCTGGGACCGGCGGATGGAGGCCGACAGCGTCGACGCGGCGGCGTACGCGGCGCTGCGCGGAGCGGTCGTACGGCGGCTCGCGGCGGAGCCCGCGTTCGCGGCGCTGGCGGTGCCGCCGACGTACCCCGAGGTCTTCCGGCCGTGGCTGTCGCTCACCGTCCGGATCGGGTTCGCGCTCGAACATCTGCTCAGGGCGGAGGAGCTGTACGGGATCGACCGGGCCGAGCTGGTGCGGCAGGCGCTGGAGGAGGTCGCGGGCGCCGGCGAGGGCGCGGGTGCCGGGCGCTGGGGCGACAGCCACCGGCTCGTGCCGTGGCGCGCGCTCCCGGACGAGGACCCGGACGACGGCCAGGACCAGGGCCCGGACGTCCCCGACGGGCCGGGGCTCGCCGGGGACCACGACTGCGTCCTGTGCACCAGCGCCGTCCCCGGCATCACCGACCTCAGCGCGCGCGGCCCCGCCGCCCGCTACGTCTGGGACCTGGCCCGGCGTGAGGACAGCCTCTGGGTGGTGCCGTTCGGGGCGTCCGGGGTGAGCGGGTCGGCCCACCACCGCGACCAGCTCCCCCTGTGGCTCAGGGGGGAGCTCGTTCCGGTCGTCACCGACTGGGACCGCCTCACCCGGGAGGACGGGGACGACTCGGCACCCGGCGAGAACAGTGATGAACGGAACGGCGAGGAGAAGCGCGATGAGCGTTGAGGCGTACGGCGGCCGTGTGGCCGTGCACGAACAGGTGGTCGAGGGATTCGGGACCGTGCGGCTGCTGCCGTTGGACGCGAAGACCGACGCCGGGGTGGTCCATGCCTGGGTGAGTGAGCCGAGGGCCGAGTTCTGGGGCATGAACGGGCTCACCGAGGAGCAGGTCCGGGAGGTGTACGAGGGCCTGGAGGCGTTCGACACCCACCACGCCTACCTCGCGGTGCGCGACGGCGAGCCGGTCGGGCTGCTGCAGACGTACGAGCCGGAGGCCGACCGGGTCGGTGAGTGCTACGAGGTCGAGCCCGGGGACATCGGCGTCCACGTACTGCTGGCGCCCGCCGGGGACGGCGGAGGGCGGCCGGGGTGGTCGTCCTCGGTGCTGGCCGTCTTCGCGTCGTACGTGCTGGTCGTGCTGGACCGGCCCCGGGTCGTCGTCGATCCGGACGAGCGGAACGAGCGGGCGATCGCGCGGTTCGCCCGGCAGGGGTTCGAACCCGGGCCGGTCGTCGTCCTGCCGGAGGTCGATCTGCCGGAGGTGCATCTGCCCGAGAAGCGGGCCCGGCTGGCGTTCCTGCGGAGGGAGAGCGTGTTCGGGCGGTAGGTGCGGAGGGGGCCCGAGGGCGGCGGGTCCCGAGGGCGGTGAGCCCCGAGGGCCGTGGGCCCCGGGCGGTGTCCTCGGCCGGTGTCCTCGCCGGTGGGGCGGAGGAGCGTTGTCGGCCGGTGGGCAGGTCGGCGGGCGTAGCCTCGGGCGGATGACTCCCGAAGACCTCATCGCACACTACGAGTTGCAGCCCATCCCGCGTGAGGGCGGCCGTTTCCGGCAGACGTGGGCGGGGCCCGAGCGGGACGACGGGCGGCCGGAGGGGACCGCGATCGTCGCCCTGCTCACCACCGAACCCGGCGACTACTCCGCGCTGCACCGGCTGTCCGGTGACGAGATCTGGCACTACCACCTCGGTGACCCGCTCCGGATGCTGCTCCTCGCCCCGGACGGCTCCTCGCGGGTCGTCGTCCTCGGGCCGAGGGTGCTCGACGGGCAGCACGTGCAGTACGTCGTGCCCGCGGGGACCTGGATGGGGGCGAGGGTCCTGGACGCCGGTGGGGACGGTGGCGGCGAGGGCTGGACGCTGTTCGGGTGCACGATGGCGCCGGGCTTCACCTTCGAGGGGTACGAGCACGGGGACGCGTCGGAGCTGGCGCTGCTGTACCCGGACCGGGCCGCCGAGATCGGGGAGCTGGGGCGGGCGTAGGTTGAGGGCGGCGGGCGGCCCAGGGGTGGGCCGGGCCGGTGCGGAGCGCGTTGAACGCGGCGTTCGTGGCGTCCGTACCTGTTCGAGGAGTCCGACAGCCGGCGACCGTGGATCCGGAGCACTACGTGGACCGACGCAGGTACAGCGACCCCGTCGAGGACGGGGCCGGCAACAGCGGCAGGGGCGGAGACCGGGGTACCGGGCGACCGGGCGGCGTCGGCGGCGTCGGCGGCTCCGGCGGTTCCGGCGACATCGGCGGACGCCGAAGCCGGTCCGGCCCCCGGGGCGGACACCAATCCGTGAACCAGGCCGTGACCCGGTCCGTGAACCAGGCCGTGAACCGGGCCGTGCACCGCAGTGGTGGCCTGAGCCGGGGCGTGCGACGTCTGGTGCTCCTGGGGACCGCGCTGGTCCTGCTCCTCCTCGCAGGCTCGGGCACCGCGTCCGCGCACGCCGCCCTCAAGGGGAGCGATCCCGTCGACGGCAGCGTCCTCGACGCCGCTCCCCGGGACATCACCCTCCGCTTCACCGAGTCCGTGAGCCTGCTGGAGGACTCCATCCGCGTCGTCGACCCGGAGAACCGGGCGGTCGACACGGGCAAGCCGGGGCGCGCGGGCGGCCGGTCGGACACGGCCGCCGTCACCCTGCCCGCCGGCCTCGACGACGGCACGTACACGATCGCGTGGCGGGTGGTCTCGGCCGACAGCCACCCCATCTCGGGTGCCCTCCTCTTCTCGGTCGGCGAACCCTCCGCGTCCACCGCGGCCCTCCCCGCCGACCTCACCGAGGACCCGCTCACCTCCTCCCTCTACGACATCACCCGCTACTTCGCGTACGGCGCCCTCGCCCTGCTCATCGGCGTGACCTTCTTCCTCGCGGTCGTGCTCAGGGGCCCCGGCGAGGCGCTGCGCAGGCTGCTTCCGGCCGGCTGGCTGGCACTGCTGCTCGCCTCGGCCCTCCTGCTGCTGCTCCGCGGACCGTACGAGCGGGGTACCGGAGTCGAGGACGCCCTCGACCTCTCCGTCCTGCGCGAGACGCTGGTGAGCCGGCCGGGGCTCGCCCTGCTGGCCCGGCTGGCGCTGCTCGCGGCGGCGGCCCTCCTCCTCGTCCGCGTACGCCGGCAGGGGAACACCTGGGGCAGGGGCGCGCTGGCCGGCGGTGCGCTGCTGTCCGTGGGCCTCGCCGGGACCTGGGCGGCCGCCGAGCACGCCTCCGCCGGTATCCAGGTGCCGGTCGCGATGACCTCCTCGATGCTGCACCTGCTCGCCATGGCCGTCTGGCTGGGCGGGCTGACCGCACTGCTCACCGTGTTGTACCGGGCGCCCGAGACGTTGTCCGCCGCTGTGGTCAACCGTTTCTCCAGGCTCGCCTTCGTCTCGGTGATCGTCCTCGTTGTCACCGGCGTCTACCAGTCCTGGCGCGGCCTGGGCTCCTGGTCCGCCTTCAGGTCCACGGCGTACGGGGAGGTCCTGGTCGCCAAGCTGGTGGCCGTGCTGCTCCTGCTGGTGGCGGCGGCGTTCTCACGACGCTGGACGGGGCGGCTGGGGGAGGCTCCGGAGGAGGTTCCTGAGCCGGTGAGCGCCGGGGAGCCGGTGCAGGCCGTCGATCGGGCCGAGGCCACCGGCGAGGTTCCCGAGCGGGCGGCCGTGGCGGTGGCGGCACGCGTGTTCGAGCGCGTCGGGGCCGTCGGCAGCGAGGTTTCGGACAAGGGCGCCGAGGTGCCCTCCGGGGGAGCAGCCTCCGCCGACACACCCTCCCGTGACCAGGGAGCCGATGAACGACGCGACGGCGGTCAGGGTGACGGCGGTCGACGTGACACCGCTGGAAGTGACGACGGTCGACGTGGCACCGCTGGAAGTGACGGCGGTCGAAGCGACGGTGGAGGTCAGTCGGCCGAGGATTCACCGGCGGGGGACGCGCCGCGGCGGCGTCTTCGGCGGTCCGTGCTCGCGGAGTTCACCGTCGCGGTCGTCGTGCTCGTGATCACGACCGTGCTGACGGGCACCCTCCCGGGCCGGGCGGCGGCGGAGATCGCGCAGGAGAGCGCGAACGAGGCGGCCGGTGGGGTCACGGCCTCCTCGACGACGATCCCCTTCGACGTCGGCACCCCGAACGGGCACGGCAAGGTCCAGATCGACCTCGGCCCCGGGCGCGTGGGCAAGAACTCCGTGCAGGCCGTGGTCTTCGGCCCCGACGGCGGCATCGCCACCGTCCCCGAACTACGGCTCACCTTCACCCTCAAGGCTCAGAAGATCGGCCCGATCGACGCGAAGATCACCGACCGCGGCGGCTACTGGGTCACCGACGAGCTCCAGCTCCCCCTGCCGGGCAGGTGGACGATGAGGCTCACGGTCCGTACGACGGAGATCGACCAGGTCACCGTGGAGAAGTCGGTCCGGGTGGGCTAGGGCCCTTCTGCGGCGGGGCTCACCGGGTGTCCAGTATCCGCCGCATCGTCTCCGCCGCCCGTACCGCCGCGTCGGCGCAGCAGTTGTTGAAGAGGACGTGCAGTTCGTCGACCCGTGCGGCGGCGAACCGCAACCGGGGTGCCCAGGCGGCGAGTTCGGGCGCGGAGTAGGCGTACCGGAAACGGTCCTCCTTGCTGCCGGTGCCCCAGGCGGGGCTGCGGCCGTGGAACCGTACGACGGCCAGCTCGGGCGAGGTGACGGGGACGAGCGGTGGCAGGGAGGTCTCCAGGCCCTGGACCGTGTCGACTCCCACGGCGGCCAGACCGAGCCGGGACAGCGACTCCGCCGTGCGGCCGGCCTGTTCGCCCTGCCACCACGCGGGGTGCCGGAACTCGACCGAGACGGGCCAGCCGGCCGTACGCCCCGCGCACTCCTCCAGCGACTCCTGCGCCCGCCGCCCCGGCGCGAACCACGGCGGGAACTGGAACAGCACCGCGCCCAGCCGTCCGGCCTCCCGCAGCGGTTCGACGGCATGGGCGAACCGCTCCCAGACCCGGTCCAGTACGGCGGGCGTCCCGTGGCGCGCACCTTGCCCGAGTAATTCCCGGAGGTCCTCGGGGAGGGCCGCCGGGCGGGTCGGGTGGCCGGTGAGGAGGGAGAACGCCTTGATGTCGAAGCGGAATTCCGGGGGAGTCCGCTCCGCCCAGAGGAGGCTGTTGCGGCGGCTGGGCAGCGCGTAGTAGCTGGAGTCGACCTCGACGACCGGGAACCGCTCGGCGTAGTAACGGAGTCGGGGCCCGGCGTCGCGGTGTCCGCGTGGGTACCAGCCGCTGGCCAGCAGCGCCCGGTCCGTCCACGAGCAGGTCCCGACGAGTACGTCACCCATGGGGTGCCGGTTACCCGGAATCGGCGACCTGGCCACCCGCCTTGCGCCACCCGCCTTGCCCCACCCGCCTTGCGCCCCCCGCGCCGCCGCCGGTGCCGCTACTCGCTCCGCTCGTGCAGCGGCCCGCCGCAGAGCGACTTCGAGGGGGTGCCGTCGACGCCGACGGGCCGGTCCCCGGCGATCATCACGCGGTGCATGATGCGCGGAAAGTCCAGGTGGGCGGCGTCACTCGGGGCCAGATGGACGGTGGCCCGGTTGTCCCAGAGGGCCACGGAACCCGGCTCCCAGCGGAAGCGGACCGTGTACTCGGGACGCGTGATCTGCTCGACGAACATCTCCAGGAGGAGCCGGCTCTCGGCCCGGGTGACGTCGACGATGTGCTCGACGTAGTACGGGTTGACGTACAGGGCCCGTTCGCCGGTCTCGGGGTGGACGCGGACGACCGGGTGGACGGACGCGACCTGGTGGTCCTGGAGGTGGCGGAGGTACGGGTCGGGGCCCGACCGGGCGAGATAGCCGACGCCCAGACGGTGTTCGGCGCGCAGCCCGTCGGCGAACCGGCGCACCGGCTCCGACAGGCCCGCGTAGGCGGTGGCGAGGTTGGCCCAGGTGGTGTCGCCGCCGTACGGGGGCACGCGCTCGGCGCGGAGCAGGGTCAGGGCGGGCGGGTCGATGCGCGCGGTGTGGTCGGCGTGCCAGCCGCGGAGGGTGGAGTGGCGGCGGCGCTCCAGCCACTCGGCCTGGTCCATCCCGTGCTTGCGGCCCAGCTCCTGACGGTCGGCCGTCGTCTCGATCTCGGGGTACGCGGCCGGTGAGACCGAGCCCCGGGAACGCAGGCGGACCGGCTCCCCGAAGCGGCGCGCGACCGCGATCTGGCCGGCGTGGTCGAGCCGCTGCCCCCGGAAGAACACGACCTTCCAGCGGAGCAGCGCGGCCCGGATTTCGGCGACGGTGGTCTCGTCGAGCGGGCCGGCGAGGTCCACGCCGTGGATGTCGGCGCCGATGTGTCCGGAGGCGGGGCGCACGTCGAGACCATCCGGGGGGCCGTCATGCGCCGCAGGTCCGTTCGGCCCCTCCGGTCCCTCCGGTCCGTTCGGTCCCTCCGGTCCGTCGGGGGACGGGTTCGTGTCGGTGCTCATGGCTCGTTCGCTCGCCCTTCGGGTGCCGGTCGTAGGCCCGGTCTTCCCCCGGCGCCGCCCGTGCATGCGGTGCGGCCGGGAAACTGTTCTGATCGGACGGCTGCCAGCCGGGTGCGGTGAGGCCGCCAACCGGGTCCGCGCCCGGTGTCGTACCGCCCCCGGGCCCGCCCCTGACTGCGAAACTGCCAACGCACTGTACGCGGCAGGAAGTTGATGTCATGACCGACAAGCTCACCGTAAGCGTCCTGGGTACCGGCATCATGGGCGCCGCGATGGCCCGCAGCCTCCTCCGCGCGGGGCACACCGTACGGGCGTGGAACCGGACCCGGGAGAAGGCCGAGCCGCTGACCGCCGACGGAGCGCGGGTCGTCGACAGCCCGGCCGAGGCCGTACGCGGGGCCGATGTGGTGCTCACCATCCTGTACGACGGGGCCGCGACCCTGGACGTCATGCGCGCGGCGGCGCCCGCGCTGAACCCGGGCACGGCCTGGGTCCAGTCCACGACCGCCGGGGTGGAGGGTGTCGCCGAACTGGCCGCGCTGGCCGGTGAGCTCGGACTGGTCTTCTACGATGCCCCGGTCCTCGGCACCCGGCAGCCCGCGGAGGCGGGACAGCTGACGGTGCTGGCCGCGGGCCCGGCCGAGGGGCGGACGACGGTGACCCCCGTCTTCGACGCCGTGGGAGCCCGTACGGTCTGGACCGGCGAGGACGGCGCGGCGGGTACCGCGACGCGGCTCAAGCTGGTGGCCAACAGCTGGGTGCTCGCCGCGACCAACGCGGCCGGGGAGGTGCTGGCCCTGTCCCAGGCCCTCGGCGTCGACCCGCGGTCCTTCTTCGAGATCATCGAGGGCGGCCCGCTCGACATGGGCTATCTGCACGCCAAGTCCGCGCTCGTCCTCGACGGCCGCCTCTCCCCGGCCTCCTTCGCCGTCTCGACCGCCGCGAAGGACGCCCGTCTGATCGTCGAGGCCGGCCGGCGACACGGCGTGCGCCTCGACATCGCCGCCGCCGGCGCCGCCCGCTTCACCCGCGCCGCAGCCCAGGGGCACGCCGACGAGGACATGGCGGCCGCGTACTTCGCCAGCTTCGACGAAAGGGAAAGGGAAGGGGAAGTGGAAGGAGAAGAAGGGGCAGGGGAGGGGGAGGAGAAGGCGGCGGGGGAGAACGAGCGCTAGGGCCGACGAGGGACGTCACTCCCGCCCCGGGACCGCGCGGGACGTCATTCCCGCCCGAGGATCGCGGCGGCCGTCTCCACACCCTCGCGGGTGCCGATCACGATGAGCGTGTCCCCGCCGGCCAGCCGGAAGTCCGGTGCCGGCGACGGGATCGCCTCGGCCCGGCGCAGTACGGCCACGATGGACGCGCCCGTCTCGGTCCGTATCCGGGTGTCGCCCAGCACCCGCCCGTTCCAGTGGGACGTCGAGGCCAGCTCGATCCGCTCCGCGACCAGCCCCAGCTCCGTGGTGGACAGCAGGTTCGGGCTGTGGTGGTCCGGCATCAGCGCGTCGATGAGGGCGGTCGCCTCCCCCGACGACAGCCGCATCGACAGCGCGCACGCGTCCGGATCGTCCTGCCGGTACGCGCTGAGCGTCCGTGCCCCGTCCCTGTGGGCGACCACCGAGATCCGCCGCTGCTCCCTGGTCGTGAGGTCGTAGCGGACCCCGATCCCCGGCAACGGCGTACTGCTGAGTCGCGGAACACCCACGGCTGGCCCCCTGTCTGGTTCGGATATGTCATCGGACAACCGTCGGTGCCACCCTAACGAGACCCGGAAAACCGGCCGTCGGCTCAGGGACCGGCTCCCCGGTGGAACAATCCCCCCTCAACCCCGGACCGCCCCCGGCTCGGCCCCGGGGGCTGACCGAAAGGAACCCCGCCATGATCGTCACGGGTGCCCCCACAACCCACGCGGCGGCCGCCCACCAGCCCCGCGCGTCGGGCGCCCCGGTGACCGGCGGAACGATCACGGACGGCCCCACGACCCGAGGCGCGGACCTTCTCCTTCCCTATGCGGAGGGGATACCCATCCCCCCCGGAAACCCCGGAAACCCTGCCGCCCCCGCCGCCTTCGGAGTACGTGCCCCGGCGACCTGCGGAGCGTGCCCGTGATCCAGTGGGTGTCCCTGGGGACCGGCCCCCGCCCCGTCCCCCAGCCCGTGGCGACCCCGCTCGTGTGGGCCACGGCCTTCGGGGGCGCGATGGCACTGGTGGCGCTCCTGAACGCGCTGGTCGGCACGGATCAGCCCGGTCTGGCCCTGGCCGCGCTGTCGTTGCTCTCCGCGCTCCTCGGCGGATACGCCCGCTTCACGGCGGCCCCGGGCACCGCCGCCCTGTGCTGGCTGTTCCTCAACGGGTTCGCCATCCCGCCCGCCGGTGTTCTGACCTGGACCAACCCGCGCGACACCTTCTGGCTGGTCTGTCTCCTCACCGCGGCCCTCACCGGCACGGCCCTCGCCCGTCTGCTCCAGGCCCGCGCCGCCTACCGCCGCCTCACCACGGCCCAGCCGCCCCCACCGACGCCCGAACCCCGGGACCGGCCCCCGGCCCGCTGAACGGGCGTGGCATGAAGTTGAGCGAGCGCGTGCAGCAAGCTGACACTAATCGCCGTCCTGCCTGCGGTTTTCCGTTGGCAGAGTGGGAGTCACCGCGGGGGCACGACCGGCCCGGAACGCGCGGGGGACAACAAACGGGGGTACGTCGTGGGGTTCAAGGGATTCACCGGGTTCAAGAAGGCCGCGGTCGTGGCGGGTGCGGCGCTCGCGCTCGCCGTGGTGGATGGTCAGGGCGCGGCCCAGGCCCAGGGACAGACTGAAGCCCAGGGTCGCGTGCAGACGCAGACGCAGGTTCAGGTTCAGGCGAAGGCCCAGCCGCAGACGCAGGTTCAGGCGAAGGCCGTCCTCGGACCCGTCGTCGATCCGATCGTCGAGCGGGTCTGCGCCACCCCGCTGCCCATCCGGCTGCCGCTCTGCGGCGAGCAGGGCGGCGGCACCCACAAGCTCGTCAACGGCTGGCAGATCGAGAAGCCGAAGCAGTAACCGTACGGCCGGCCGTACCGCCCTGACAGGAGTGCGGCGGTACGGCAGCACACAGGGGGTGCCCCCGGCGACTGATCGCCGAGGGCACCCCCTTCGGCGTCCTGCTCCCCCGCGTCCAGGGCGCCCCCGGCCTCACACCCA
This sequence comes from Streptomyces sp. NPDC057438, assembly GCF_042802995.1. Lineage (NCBI taxonomy): Bacteria > Bacillati > Actinomycetota > Actinomycetes > Kitasatosporales > Streptomycetaceae > Streptomyces > Streptomyces sp. NPDC057438. Next base: position 24,364 of record NZ_JBHVDD010000043.1, on the reverse strand, counting down.
GCCGCGCTCCCGCGCGAGGAGCGCCGCGTGCGCCCTGCTGCTCGCGCCCAGGATGCGCAAGACGTCGGCGACATGGCGGCGGTACGTCCGCACCGACACACCCAGCGAGCGCGCCCCCGATTCGTCCTTGCCGACGTGGCACATCGCTTCCAGGACCTGCTGCTCCATCTCCGTGAGCCCGCCGTCCGCCGAGCCCGCCCCCTCGTCGATGAGCACGGTGAGGTCGGTGGCCTGGTCCCAGATCTTCTCGAACAGCGCCAGGATGTTCGCGACCAGCCCCGCCTCCCGGGCGAGCAGTGCGCCGCGCCGGGTGTCGGCGGGGTCGACCGGGACGAGGGCCGTGCGGCGGTCGTAGACGAGGAGCCGTTCCGCGATGGTGTCCGCGACCCGGATCTGCGCACCGAGCGAGGTGAGGTCCCGCAGGTAGCCCACGGTGGGGGCGTGGTCCAAGGCCTCGCGCAGGACGACGTTGCGTATCCGTACCCCGCGCCGCAGGCAGCGGGTGTCGAGCGGCCGGGCGTGCGCGATGTTCGCCGGGGTCAGTTCGGTGTACGGCTCGACCGACAGGATCTCCTCGCGGGCGAAGAACGCCAGGTCGTCGATCCGGCCCCGGATCTGGCCGAGATCCTCCAGGCGCTCGATCCTCCCGGAGTCGGGCTGTTCCTTCACACTCTGCTCGGCGCGCAGGCCGGCGATCAGGTGCCGGGACTGGGTGACCTGCTGGAGTTGCTGGTGGAGTTCGCGCAGCCGCAGGTCGGTGAGCCGGTCCACGGCGGTCTCGGGATCGGCGGCGGAGATCACCTCGGGCCCGCCGTCCGCTCCGGTTCCGGTGCCTTCCGCGCCGTGCAGCAGGCCGAGTTCGGTCAGACGCTCCAGCGCTCCCGCGATCTCGTCCAGCGGGACGTGCAGCAGCAGCTGGATGTCCTCGGCGGTGGTGCCGGGGTTCCGCAGAAAGTGCCGGTAGATGCCCTCTTCCGTATCGGTGAGTCCGAGTACGGACAATTCCCCCATGGTGCCTCCGTTTGATCACCGATGAGAGTACCTGCAACAAGCTGCACGGTCACTGGCAGCAAGTAGCGCTCCGGAACTGCCCGATGGGGTGTGCCGGTTTGGCATTGTTCTCTGTGTCGGAACGAACGAACGCCGACAGAGGAAAAGAAGAAAAAGAAGGAAAAGTAAAGCAGCGCAAGCGCACGCGATGTCGAGCGGCATCGACGAAATGACGACGAGAGACGAGAAACGGGGGACAAGGGCGTGACTTCATATTCCGTACTCCTGCCTTTTCTTCCGCGCCGGCCGGAGCAGATCCTTCCGTACGCCGGACTGGTGCACTGGAGCAACGCGAGCCGCCTCTGGCAGGGGCAGTCCGTGATGATCGAGCCGCATCAGGGCTTCGTCGCGGCGGCCGGAGCGGGGTTCCGCGTACCGACCGGACTCGGCGTCACGCTCATGCCGCTCCGCCACCCCTACGAGGCCGCTCTCCAGGCCCGCTCGCTGGCGATGGCCACCGGGCAGCCGGTGATCGCGGGATTCGGGCCCGGCGGCCGGCCGTTGCAGCGGTCGCTGCTCGGCGAGCCGTACCGCAGCCCGCTCACGGCGGCGCGCGAGTACCTCTCGATCGTCCGCGGCCTGCTGGCGGGGGAGAGCGTCGACGTCCGGGGCGAGTACTTCAGCTGCCGGGCCGAGATGCCGCGGTACCCGGCGCCGGGTGTGGAGATCGGGCTCGGTGTGCTGCGGCCCGGTATGGCACGGCTCGCGGGGGAGGTCGCCGATGTGGCCGTGACCTGGCTGACTCCGGCGCACTACCTGCGGGACATCGTGCTCCCGGCGATGCGCGAGGGCGCGGCGAACGCACCCGACTCCCGGGGCGTGAAGCAAGGCGTACGCGGCGCGGGAGGCAAGGGGCGCAGAACCCCGAGGCTCACCGCCATCGTGCCGCTCGCCCTCGCCCGGCCCGACCGCGAACCCGCCGAACTGGCGCTCGCGAGCAACGCCGCCCATCTCCAGGGCGCCCACTACATCGACATGCTGCGCCGGTCCGGCACCGATGTCGCCGGTGACGACCCGGCGGCGAACGCCAAGGCGCTCGTCGACGGCGGGGCGTTCCTCAGCGGGGACCCGGACGAACTCGTCGCGAAACTGGGCGCGTTCCGGGATGCCGGGGTGGACGAGGTCGTCCTGAACCTGACCGGTGTCTGCAATCTGTACGGCCCACAAGCGGCCCTGGACGAAACGAAGCGAATTCTGGCCGCCCTGGCCGCCTGACCGTGGGGGAAGACAAGACAATGGCTGATCTGAAAGAGCGGCTCATTCGCTGGGGAACCGGTGCGTCCGGTGTCCGGGCCGGCACCGAAGCGGAAAGCGGGCGCGGTTTCTCGTACGACGGTGTGGAAACCGTCGTGCTGGAAAACCGGGAGCATCTCTCGGCGGTACTGCGTTCCGGAGTTGTCGGAGCGGACACGCTGGTCCTGGTGCCGGGCACACCCGGCGAGGAGCCGGCGGCGGACGGCCACCGTGTCGTCGGGTACGAGGGGTCGCTGGCCGGGGCCGGCGGGGAATTCTCCCCGGGCGCGGGCTTCTACCTCCAGATCCAGGGCTACGGCATCAGCGAGTACATGTCCGTCGCCGGGCCGACCCTCGTGCGGATCGCCGACGACACGGACTTCGACGTCTTCCTCGCCGACGCCGACCGGGCCCTGCTCGACGGCACCTTCCCCGACTTCCTCACCCATCCCGCCATCCAGCTCGCCGACCTCCCCGGCCTCGGCGCCGGCCGCACACCGGCCGCCGGCCCCCGGCACCGGCTGTACGTCGACGCGGACGGCGCGGTCTCCACCGCGCCGGGCGGGACCCGTCTCGGCACGGCGGGCGACGGACCCGACCTCCTCGACGCGCGGTGGCAGCGGCTCAACAGCGACACCCGGACGACCTGCGGGGTGTGTCTGGGCGCGGTCGTGGACCCCGGCCCGCGGGAGACCGCCCTGGCCGCCCGGCCCTGGCTCGGGCGCTACCTGGCCGCCCTCGACGCGATCCGCTCCCTGCGGGCCCGGGGCGTGGACGGTGACATCCGGGTCTCCGGCTTCGGCGGGCGGATCACCGAGACGCTGGCCGCCGGGGCCGACGCCGACCTGCGGGACGCGGAAGCGCCGCTCCTGCTCTGGACCGACCGGGACGTGTACGTGCACGCCCCTGCCCCCGGCCGCACCTTCAGCGTGGAACGGGCGGCGGCCACGCCGGTCGAGGCGCTGCTGGCCTGCGGCTCGGCCGAGGCGGCGGCGGAGTACGCCGACCCGGACCACACCGTACGCATCGAGCGGTTCCTCGCCCGGGCCGGAGCGTGACCACCCCCATGACCACCCCCATGACCACCCCCATGACCACCGCCCTGGCGACGACCACGGCGGCACCGACGACGACCACGGCCGCACCGACGACCACCACCGCCCTGACGACAGCCGTCCCCGGGCGGGCCGGGGAACTGCTCGCCCGGCTCGGCTCCCGCGCCGTCACCGGCGACCTCTACGCCGAAGCGGGTGCGCAGGTCTACCACGACGTGGCCGGCCGCAGCACCCACGAGGTACGGGAACTGACCGGTCTCGTACGGAGCCTGCCCGGCGACGTCCTCGACCTGGCGGCCGGCTCCGGGCGGCTGACCATGCCACTGCTCGCGCTGGGCCGCCGGGTCACCGCCCTCGACCTCTCCCCGTACATGCTGCGGCTCCTGGAGGACCGGCTGGCGGCCGCGCCCGCCGCCCTGCGCGAGCGCTGCACGGTGGTCGAGGCCGACATGAGCGACTTCGCGCTGCACCGCGCCTTCCCGGTGATCGTCCTCGGCACCACCTCCGTCTCGCTCCTCGACGAGCGCGGCCGGGCCGGTCTCTACCGGGCCGTACGCCGCCATCTGGCGCCCGGCGGACGGTTCCTGCTGTCGACCGTCGGCATGGACACGGACTCCGGCGAGCCCGCCGAGGCCGAGCTGGTGGTGGAGGCCGAGGGCGGCCGCGCCTACCGGATGTACGAGCACTGGGCGGTCGGCGACAGCGCCCGCACCGTCACCGTCTTCCCCGCACTGATCCCGGACGACGACAGTCCCGTCCAGGTCACCACGACCAGCGTCGGCGTCCTGCCCGCCGCCCTCCTCGAAGCCGAGCTGGGAGCCGCCGGATTCGCCGTCCGCGCCCGGCACCCGCTGCCGGCCGTCGGCTCCCGCCACCACGACGTACTGCTCGAAACGGAGGTCACCCCATGAGTCCCGGCACCACGAAGAACGCGCTGTGGCCGTCCCTGCTGGCCCCCGCCCTGCACGGCTCGGACGCGCTCTGCGCGGTCTCCGCGCACGGGGTACGGGTCCGGTACGCCGACGGCAGCGAACTCCTCGACGCCTCCAGCGGGTTGTGGAACACCAACATCGGCTACGGCAACGAGGCCATCGCCCGGGCCACCGCCGACGCGCTCCGCGACGCCTCCTACCTGAGCGTCTTCCGCTACGAGAACACCTACGCCCGGGCCGCGGCCACCGCCCTCGTCGAGCTGTGCGGCACCGACACCTACGGCCGGGTCCTCTTCTCGACCTCCGGTGGCGCCGCCAACGACCTCGTCATGAAGCTCGCCCGCCACTACCACGCCCTGCGCGGCGAGGACCGCCGCAAACTCGTGGTCGGGCTGCGCGGCAGCTACCACGGTCTGACGTACGGCAGTTTCGCGCTGACCGGCGAGGACCTCGGACAGCAGGTGTACGGCGTCGACCAGCGGCTCATCCGCCACGTCGACCCCAACGACCCCGTCGGCATCCGCACCTTGATGGAACGTCAGGGCGCGATGATCGCCGCCGTCGTCGTCGAGCCGGTGCTCGGCTCGGGGGCGGTGCCGCTCACCGGGGAGTACGTCGACGAACTGCTGCGGCTGCGCGAGGAGTACGGCTTCCTGCTGGTCGCCGACGAAGTGGCCACCGGCTTCGGCCGGACCGGCGACTTCTTCGCCTCCCAGCGCTGGCCCGCCCGGCCCGACCTCCTGGTGACCTCCAAGGGGCTCACCAACGGTACGGCCGCGGCCGCCGCCGTCATCGCCTCGCACACGGTCGCGGACGCCTTCGACTCGGCGGGCGCCATGCTGACCCACGGCGAGACCCAGGCCGGCACCCCTGCCACCTGCGCCGCCATCCTGGCCACCCTCGACGAGATGCGCCGCCTGGACGCGGTCGCCCTCGGCCGGACCCTCGGCGAACGACTGGGCACGGAGCTGTCCCGGCTGGTCGCCGACCACCCCTGGGTGACGGGCACCACCGGCGTGGGCTGTTTCCGCTCGCTGCGGCTGACCACCCCGGACGGGGAACCGCTGCCGCAGGCCCGCGTCCCGGAGCTGGTCGCCGCGATCCGTACGGCGGGCGCCATCGTGCACCCCGGCGTCCACGGCATCCAGCTCTTTCCCGCGCTGACCTTCACCGACGCGGACCTGACCGAGCTGATGGACCGCATCCGCGCCGGACTGGCCCTGTTCACCCGTCGGCCGATACCGGCGGAGGTGCCGGCATGAGCTATGGCCGGGGCGGACCGACCCGGGCGCTGATCGGTCCCGACGCCCTCACGGCATGGCTCCCCGACGGGGCGGGCCGTACGGCCGCCCTCCTCGTGGACACCGCTGTCGCGACGGCGGGGATCACGGCCCTGGTACGCGACCGTCTCGGCCGCGCCCACTGGCGGACGGCACAGACCGCGCTGACCGCGGGCCCCGATGATCTCGCCGCGGCCTCCGCCCTCGCCGGCGGTCTGGCCGACGAGTCGGCCGGCGTCGGACTGGTGGTGGCCGTCGGCGGCGGATCGGTGCTCGACCTGGCGAAGATCGCGGCTCTGCTGCGGGCCAACCCGGTCGCGCACACCCGGCTCACCGTGCCCCAGCGCGGCGGCCTGATGGGCCTGCCGGGCGAGGTCACCCGTACCGTCCCGCTGCTCGCCGTACCGACCACGCTCGGCACCGGCAGCGAGCTGAGCGCGGTCGCCTGCCTGGCGTACCCGCAGGGCAAGCGGCTGATCCTCGGCGGCGTACTGCGGCCGGAGGCGGCCCTGCTCGATCCGTCGGCCACCGCCACACTGCCCCGCGAACTGGTCGTGGAGGGCGTCCTGGAGGCGCTGTTCCGGGCGGTCAGTCCGTACGCCGGCGACCACCGGGACGACCACCGCACCGAGGACCGGCTGACGGAGACGGTCGCCCGGCGGCTCGTCCAGCTGGGGTACGAGGCGGTACGGGGGGAGGAGCCGGGCGACGCGCTCCGCCTCGACATCGCGAAGCTCAGCGGGCTCACGCACGGCGAATGGCTGCACCAGGGCCGTGACCCGTACGCGGTCAAGGGCTGGCTCATCGCCAACGAGATGTCGTCGGCCCTCGGCGTACGGAAGATGACCGCCGTCGCCGCGCTGCTGCCGCACCTGTGGCGGGCCGTGCTCGACGGGGAGCCCCGGCTGGGCTCCGCTCCGCGGCTGCGCCGGATGTGGGCCGGACTGCGCGACGCCGCGCCGCCGGACCGGGCGCGGGCCCTGCCCACGGACCCGGCCGACGGGATCGCCGCGCTGATGGACGACTGGCGGGTGGGCCGGCGGCTCACCGCCGACGGCCCGGGGCGGATCGAGGCCCTGGCCGAGCGGACGGTACGGGCCTGGGGTGCCGGGCTGCCGATGCTCGGCGGCCTCCGGGCGGAGGACGTACGCCGCCTGCTGGACGCGGCGCTGAGCGCGGACAACGCGCAGACCTCGGCCACCGAGACCGCCTCGGCCACCGAGACCGCCTCGGCCACCGAGACCGCCTCGGCCACCGAGACCGCCTCGGCCACCGAGACCGCCTCGGCCACCGAGACCGCCCCGGCCACCGAGACCGCCTCGGCCATGGTGACCACCGCGGCCATGGTGACCACTGCGCACCCCGCGCACATCTGAGACTTCCGCTCCCGGTCCCGGGAGCGGGCGAAAGAGAGAGCGACAGCTCTCGACACCCATGAGAAAAGGGGGAGTTCCCATGCAGGAGAACTTCGAGAACGACAACTTCACCTCCGCCCTGGAGCTCGGCATGCAGGAGCTCGAGGCGATGGAGGCCCCGGGCTGGTGGACCGCCGGTGGCGTCGTCGTCGGTGCGACGGTCGTGTCGGCCGTCGGTGTCTCGACGGGCGTCGCCGTCTCGATCATCACCTGATTCACTCGACGGCATCGGCACCGCTCGACTGCCACTCGACTTGATCCGGTCTCAACTCAACGGGAGGGAAACAGATATGAAGGACAACGTCACGCAGGAGCCCAACGGCTTCGACGCGTCGCTGGAGCTGGGCATGCAGGAGCTGGAGGCCATGGAGGCCCCGGGCTTCTGGAGCGGCTTCAAGACCGGCGTCGTGATCAGCACCGTCGCCAGCGCGGTCATCGCCACCTGATCAGGCACCTCTGCCTGATCCGGCCGACCAGCCGGCAGCGGTAGCCGAACCGCATACGGATTTCCGCGGCGGCGTCCCTGGCCCGCAGAGGGCCCCGGGCCGCCACCGCGGAATCCGCGCTTCACCTCCCCTCCCTCCCCCCACCCAGTCCCACCCCGTCCGACCAAGGAGTCCAGCATGGCCAACAGCCGAGACAAGGCAGCGGCCGAGAACAAGAACCTCGCCTTCGCCTGCGCCCTCATCCCGCTCGGCATGGCGGTCGCCACCTCGCAACTGACGGGCGGTCTGGAGATCTTCGCCATGGCCGGCCTCGGTGCTCTCATGCTGAGCTGCCTGGTCCGGATCGGCACCAACCTCCGTAAGGAACGCCGTTGAGCACCGCGAACGCGTCGGGCACCGCCGGCGCCCCCGTCGTCGCCCTGCGCGGCCTGACCAAACGCTTCGGCGAGGTCACGGCGGTCGACGACCTGACGTACGAGGTCCGGCCCGGCCGCGTCGTCGGCCTCCTCGGCCGCAACGGAGCCGGCAAGACCACCTCGCTGCGGATGCTCCTCGGCCTGTGCCGGCCGACCTCCGGCGAGGCGACCGTCTTCGGCCGTCCGTACGCCGAACTGCCCCACGCCGCCCGCCGGGTGGGCGTCAGCATGGACGCCGTGGGACCACTGCCCGGAGCGAGCGCCCGACGCGAACTCACCATCTGGGCCCGGACCCTGGGCCTGCCCAGACAGCGTGTCGAGGAGGTCCTCGACCTGGTCGGCCTGTCCGACGGCAACGCGGCCTCCCGCCCCGTCAAGGGCTACTCGACCGGCATGAAACAGCGCCTCGCGCTCGCCACGGCCCTGCTCCCCGACCCCGAACTCCTCGTCCTGGACGAGCCCGCCAACGGCCTCGACCCGGACGGCATCCGCTGGCTGCGCGGCCTGCTGCGCGGCCTGGCCGACGAGGGCCGGACCGTCCTGGTCTCCAGCCATCTGCTCGCCGAGGTGGAGCAGACCGTGGACGACGTGGTGATCATCCAGAGCTCGCTGCGGTACGCCGGTCCGCTCGACGGACTGGTCGGCGCGGGCGAGGGGGAACGCCTCGAAGACCGTTTCTTCGCCCTGGTCGACCCGCTGACGACCGCGTCGGCCGCCTCATCCGCTGTCGGAGGACAGAACCATGCGTAACCTGCTCGCCGGTGAATGGACCAAGGCGTGGACCGGCCGCGGTTGGCTGATCCTGGCCGGGTGCGGCGTCCTGATGTCCGTGCTCGGTTCTCTCGGTTACGCCTCCGAGGGGGCCACGGCCATCGAGGAGGGCACCCTGGGCCGGGCCGCCGTCACCGACGACATCGTCCGCTCCTGGTTCATGATGTCGCTGTTCACCTCCCTCTTCGGCGCGGTCTTCGTGTCCCGCGAGTACACCTCGGGTGCCATCGGCCGCTCCGTCCTGATGAGCGGCGGCCGTACCCGCCTGCTGGCCGCCAAGGTGCTGACCGCCACCGCCGTGGGCGCCCTCGCCGCGCTGCTCACCGCCGGGCTGTCCCTCGCCTCCGCCTGGGGGGCGCTCGCGGCCAACGGGACCGAGCCCGCGTGGCACGGCGAGACCTGGCTGATCCTGCTGGGCGTCTTCGCCGTCAACACGCTCGCCGCTCCCTGGGGCGCGCTCGTCGGCTGGATCGTCCGGCACCAGGTGGGAGCCGTCGTGACCGTCGTCGCGCTGACCCTGGTCGTCGATCCGGCGCTCCAGAGGCTGGTGCCGGAGGCCGGCAAGTACCTGATGACGATCGCCCAGAGTTCCGTCTACCGGGACCCGAAGCCCGACCTGCTGTCCACGCCGCTCGCGCTGTTGGTGATCACGGGCTGGCTGGCCGCCGCCGCACTTCTCGCCCGGAAGCTGTTCACCAGCCGCGACGTCGTCTGACGACCCCGCGAGCCGTCGTCACACGACGGTCATCACCCGTCTCACCTCACCCACCCCCCCCCACTGCGCCCCACCCATCTCGCCTCACCCCCGTCCGACGTCGCGTCAGACACCACCGCGATGTCGCCCGGCGGCATGCCCCGAGACCGGCTGTCGCGGATCCGCCGACATCGCCCGCCGCCCCCCCCGCCCGCGCCCCACCCCGCTACCCCGCCGTCCCGCCACTCCGCCGTCCCGCCGTCCCGCCGTCCCGAGGAGAGAACCAGGCATGTCCAGCACACCCGCCGGTGCCGTACTACTGGCCCCCGAGCGGCTGGCCCGTCCCCGCCTCGCCCCCGACGTGGTGGTCCATGAGCCGGCCGAGCCGGGCGCGCCCTGGGTGGTGCAGCGCGGCAGCCACCAGTACTTCCGCCTCCAGGAGGACCTGGCCCGCCTCGTCCGGGCCGTCGACGGCGTACGCGACCACGACGACCTGGCCGACGCCCTGGGCGCGCCCTGGACCCAGGCCGACGTCGGCTCGGCGGTGCGGACGCTCGCCGGGGCGAAGGTGCTGGACGACGGCGTACCGAAGAAGGACCGCAGTTCCTGGTTCCGGTTCGTGCCGCCGCTCACCCTGCAGTTCACCCTCCTCAAGCCGGACCGGATGCTGGCCCGCCTCGCCCCGCTGGTGGCGGCCGCCGCGAACCGCGGGGCCGCCGTGGCCGCCGCGGCCGTCACGATCGGCGGACTGCTCGCCCTCGCCTTCCGCGCGGCCGACCTCCAGGGCGCGTTGGGGCGCCCCTTCGAGCCCCTGCTCTACCTGTGCGTGATCGGCGCGGTGCTCGCCACCACCGCCGTCCACGAGATCGGCCACGGCGCGGTCCTCACGTACTACGGCGGACGGCCGACCCGGATGGGCATGATGCTCTTCTACATGTCGCCGGCCTTCTTCTGCGACGTGTCCGACGGCTGGCGGCTGCCGCGCAGGGAACAGCGGGTACGGGTCGCCCTCGCCGGCATCGCCACCCAGACCGTCATCGCCGGCGCCGCCGCCCTCGCCACCCTCTTCATGGCCGACTCGGCGGCGCGCGACGGGATCCTCGTGTACGCCGTCGTCACCTATCTCTCCGGCGTCCTCAACCTCCTGCCGTTCGTGAAGCTGGACGGCTACATCGCGCTGATGAGCCACCTCGACCTCCCGCACCTGCGCGACCGGGCGATGACCGACGCCCGCCGGTGGCTGGCCCGTCTGCTGGCCGGCGGCACCGGCTACCGCCGTGAACTGCCCGGCGTGCGCTGGGCGGTCCCCTTCGGCCTGCTCTGCATGACCTTCCCGCTCTACATCGTGGCGGGCGCGATCACCCTCTGGTCGGACAGCCTCCAGCGCCTCGGCGCCCTGGGCGCGCTCCTCGTCCTGTGCGGCATCGGCTACTTCCTCCACCACCTGGTGCGAGGCGTACGCCGCTTCGCCCGCGAGGCCCGTACGGCGGGCGGCCGCCCCCTGCGCCTCGGCGCGGTGCTCACCCTCGCCGCGGCCGCCGTCGCCGTCCTCGGGCAGCTGGTCCAGGTCCCGTACACCGTCAACGGCGGCTACACGACGGCCGAGGACGGCCGGATCACGCTGCTCCTGCCCCTGTCGACCGACCGTGCGCTGATCACGTCCGGTGCCCCGGTACGCCTCTACCGCGCGGGCATCGCGACCCGCGCGCAGACCGGTTCCGCGACGGTCGCCGTCGACGGGGCGGGCGGCACGGACGCGATGGCCCCGCTGTCGGCGCTGATCCCGGTCCGCAGCGAGGCCCTGCCGACCCCGGCGCTCGGCCTTCCGCTGGAGATACGCGCCGGGCGGGACCGGGCCCCGGCCGACAGCTCGGGCACGGCTCAGCTGGACGCGGGCAGCCGGCCGGGCTGGGAGTGGCTCTACACCAAGTACGTCGCACCGGCCTGGCGCTGGTGACCGCCGACCGGGAAGCCGGTCGTCCGAGCAGCCGAGACGAAGAGGGAGAGGGAGACCGACGACCATGGATCTCCGGTACGTGACCTACTGCCAGGCGGGCACCGCGTTCTACGAGGACCCGGCCATCACCGCCGCCACCACCGAGCCCGCCGACGCCGTGGCGGAACCGCCCGCCGGCTGGACCCGGACCGTCAACGGCGACTGGGTGGTGCTGACCCCGCCGGACACCGAACTGCCCGGCCAGGGCTGGAAGATCCACGTCTCGGCGACCCGGGACAACGCCGACCGCGTCCTCGACGCCGTACGCGCCTACTGCGTGCGCGAGACGCTCACCTTCAAGTACATCCGCAGTGCCGAGGTCCTGAACCGGCGCAACAGCAAGTACGGCGACCGCGGCGCGAGCGGCAAGTTCATCACCCTCTACCCGCTGGACGAGGCGCACCTGGAGCGGGTGCTCGTCGCGCTGGACGCCGAGATGGGCGGCGAGCCCGGCCCGTACATCCTCAGCGACCTGCGCTGGCGCTCGGGCCCGCTCTACGTCCGCTACGGCGGGTTCGTCGCCCGGCTCGGCCGGGACGCGAAGGGCGACCCGGTGCACTGCATCGAGGACCCCGAGGGCCGTCTCGTCCCCGACGTACGGGGCCCCGGCTTCCGGCCCCCCGCGTGGGTGACGCTGCCCGACTGCCTCGCCGAGTCCCTCGCGGCCCGCAACGCGAGCACGATGGGCGACTTCCCGTTCCGCGCGGTCAGGGCGCTGCACTTCTCCAACGGGGGCGGCGTCTACGAGGCCCGGGACCTGCGCCCGGGCGCAGGTGGCGACGCCACCGTGCTCCTCAAGGAGGCCCGCCCGCTGGCCGGCCTCGACGAGGAGGGCGAGGACGCGGTGGCCCGGCTGGAGCGGGAGCGCTGGGCGCTGGAGCGGTTGGCGGGACTGGACTGCGTACCGCCGCTGATCGACTACCGCAAGGGTCGCGAACACTACTTCCTGGCAAGGGAGTTCGTGCCCGGAGCCTCGCTCCACACCCGCATCCACGAGGCCAACCCGCTGCTGAACCCGGATGCCGACGCCTCCCCCGAGTCCTTCGCGGCGTACACCTCCTGGGCCCTGTCCGTCCTCGACCAGATCGACGCGGGCGTGCGGGACCTGCACGCCCGGGGCGTGGTCTTCGGCGATCTGCACCCCAACAACGTCATGGTCCGGCCGGACGACTCGATCGCCTTCATCGACCTGGAGACGGCGACCCCGGTCGGGGCCGCGGCCTCGCAGGCGATCGGCGCGCCCGGCTTCCGCGCCCCGGCGGGCTGCACGGGCCCGGCGGTCGACCGGTACGCCCTCGGCTGCCTGCGCCTCGCGGTGTTCCTGCCGCTGACGGTGGTGCTGGGCTGGGGCCCGGAGAAGACCCGGCAACTGATCACCCTGGTGACGGAGAACTTCCCGGTACCGGCGGACTTCGCGGCGCGAGTGGAAGCGGATCTCACGGCCGGGAATCCGGCGGCCGCGAAGCCGGACGCGCCCACGGGGGCCGTCGCGGGCGTGGACCCCCCCGCCGCCGACGAACCGGCAGCAGCAGCCTCGGTCTGGCCCGGAGCCGAGCACCTCACCCCCACCGAGTGGCCCGCCCTGCGCGACGCGCTCGCGGCCGGAATCCTGTCCACCGCGACCCCGGACCGCGACGACCGCCTCTTCCCCGGCGACATCGCCCAGTTCACCACCCCCGGCGGCGGTCTCACTCTCGCCCACGGCGCCGCCGGCGTCCTGTGGGCACTCGGCGGCGCCGGTACGGAGATCCAGTCGGCGCACGTGGACTGGCTGACCGAGCGCGTACGCCGCTGGACCGAACCCCGCCCCGGCTTCTACGACGGCCTGCACGGCATCGCGTACGCCCTCGACGCCCTGGGCCGCACCGCCGAGGCGCGCGACGTCCTGGACCGGGCCCTCGCCCTGCCCCTGGACGACGTCGACGGCTCCCTCCTTGCCGGCCTCCCCGGCATCGGCCTCTCCCTGCTCCACTTCGGCCACCTCGACGCGGCCGAACGCCTGGCGGCACTGGTCGCGGACCGCACCCCGGGCGGCTACGCGACCCGCCCCCGGCCGGGCCTGCTCCACGGCGCGACGGGCGCGGCACTGTTCCTGCTGCGGCTGTACGAGGAGACGGGCGACCGGAAACTGCCGCACGTGGCGGCGGAGGCCCTGCGCCACGACCTCGCCGAGCTGTCGAACGGGCCGGGCATCAGCCGGATGCCGTACCTGGCGGTGGGCGGGGCGGGAACGGCGATGGTCATCAGCGACCTGCTCCCGCACCTGGCCTCCCCCGAGCCGGACCTCACCGGTTCCCTCCCCCTCCTCCGCACCTCGCTGGCATCCCTCTACCAGGCCCAGACGGGCCTCTTCCAGGGCCGAGCGGGAGCCGCACTGGCCCTGCGCCACCTGCGCGACACGACTCCGGACCCGGAGACGGACGCCGCGGTCGGCCGTCACCTGGCGGCGTTCGGCTGGCACGCCGTCCCGCACGGGGGCCACCCCGCCTTCCTGGGCGACCAGACGCTACGCCTGTCGACGGACCTCGCGACCGGCACGGCCGGTGTCCTGCTCGCCCTGGACGAGGCACTCGGCACGGGCCAGGGCCTGCCGTTCCTCCCGACCTCCCGCCGCCCGTCATGAAGGGCGGCCACGTGGTCCTGATCGAGCCCCGCCCCACCGCGAGCGCCGGCGCCCCCGCACTGGCGGCCGTACGGTTCCTGGCCCTGCTCCCGGAGGACTGGCACTACGAACCGGATCTCGGGGACGACCACTTCACGGTCCGTCTGGCTCCCCCTGCCGCAACGACCCCCACCCCTGCCCTGACCCACACCCTGGACGACATCTTCACGGACCCGTCCTTACGGTCCTGGCACTGGACGGACATCACCCACCGCGCCTGAACAGCGCCGGCGCGACCCCTCATGCATGGTGGGCCGCATGGACGACGCCGCCGACCCCCGCAACCCCGCGGGCATCCGCGTGGGAGACCTCTACGAGGAGCGTTCCTTCCACCCGGTCCTGTGCACAGAGATCGACGACGACGGCGGGGCCGTCCCGCAGGGTGACAGAGCCCCCGGCCGTGACGGACCCCACTGTCGAGCACACGCCGTCCACGCCGAGGACAACGACGAAGGGCCCCACCGCAAGCGGTGGGGCCCTTCGACATCGTGCCCGGTGAGGCACTGGCGGAGGATACGAGATTCGAACTCGTGAGGGGTTGCCCCCAACACGCTTTCCAAGCGTGCGCCCTAGGCCTCTAGGCGAATCCTCCGCCGGGAACATTACATGACGTCGGAGGGTGGTTGCGAACTCGTTCGGGGGCGGGTGATCGACGCGGAGGGAGGGGCGGGGAGGCGGGGCGGCGGCCGCCGGGGATCGGGTAGGGTGGGGGCAGCCCCTCACGCGGCGCTATCTGACTGAACTCCCCCAGGGCCGGAAGGCAGCAAGGGTAGGTTGGCTCTGGCGGGTGCGTGAGGGGTCTTGTGCGTCCGGGCCTGCGCTCCAAGCACCCGTGCGTCCTCGTCCGCGCCCCGAGCACCCGTGACGCCCGCCCCGCCCGAGGGCGAATGACCGGCCGTCCGCCGGTCCGGGTTGTCAGTGGGCGCCTATAACCTCGTATGCGTGTCGTCTCTCGCGCTGTACCGCCGCTATCGCCCGGAGTCGTTCGCCGAGGTCATCGGGCAGGAGCATGTCACCGACCCGCTGCAGCAGGCGCTGCGGAACAACCGGGTCAATCACGCGTACCTGTTCAGCGGGCCGCGCGGCTGCGGGAAGACGACCAGTGCGCGGATCCTCGCCCGCTGTCTGAACTGCGAGCAGGGGCCCACCCCGACACCGTGCGGAGAGTGTCAGTCCTGCCAGGACCTGGCGCGGAACGGACCGGGCTCGATCGACGTCATCGAGATCGACGCGGCCTCGCACGGTGGTGTGGACGACGCCCGTGAGCTGCGCGAGAAGGCGTTCTTCGGCCCCGCGAGCAGCCGGTACAAGATCTACATCATCGACGAGGCCCACATGGTCACGTCGGCCGGGTTCAACGCGCTGCTGAAGGTCGTCGAGGAGCCGCCGGAGCACCTCAAGTTCATCTTCGCGACCACCGAGCCCGAGAAGGTCATCGGCACGATCCGTTCGCGTACGCACCACTATCCGTTCCGGCTGGTGCCGCCCGGCACGCTCCGCGAGTACCTCGCGGAGGTCTGCGGCCAGGAGAAGATCCCGGTCGACGAGGCGGTCCTCCCGCTCGTCGTGCGCGCCGGGGCCGGGTCCGTGCGTGACTCGATGTCCGTCATGGACCAGCTGCTGGCGGGCGCGACGGACGACGGCGTGACGTACGCCATGGCCACGTCGCTCCTCGGATACACGGACGGCTCGTTGCTCGACGCGGTCGTCGAGGCCTTCGCCGCCGGGGACGGGGCCGCGGCCTTCGACGTCGTCGACCACGTCATCGAGGGGGGCAACGATCCGCGGCGGTTCGTCGCCGACCTGCTGGAGCGGCTGCGCGACCTGGTGATCCTGGCCGCCGTGCCGGACGCCGTCGAGAAGGGGCTCATCGACGCCCCCGTCGAGGTCCTGGAGCGGATGCAGGCCCAGGCCGGCGTCTTCGGCGCCGCCGAGCTCAGCCGCGCCGCCGACCTCGTCAACGAAGGTCTCACCGAGATGCGCGGCGCGAACTCGCCCCGCCTCCAGCTCGAACTGATCTGTGCCCGCGTGCTCCTCCCGGCCACCTACGGCGACGAACGCTCCGTCATGGCCCGCCTGGACCGGCTGGAGCGCGGGGTCAACTTCTCGGGCGGCGCCGCCGGGCCCGCCCTGGGCTACGTGCCCGGCCCCGAGGCACACGGGGGAGCGGCGGCCCCGCCCCTGGGTATGACTCCGCAGCCCGGACCGGCCCCCCACGCTCCGCAGGCCGCCCAGGTCCCGCCCGGTGGCGGGCCCGCGGCCGCCCGTGCCGCGGTCCGCGGCGGCACAGGGGCCGGGGACGCCGGGGCAGGCGCGCCGGGCTCCGACGCCTACGGGGCCCCGGCTCCTGCGGGCGGACAGGCGGCCCCAGGCGCGGCGGCTCCACCGGCCCCCCAGGAGGCCCCGCCGACCGCCCCGGCCGCCGCGACGGCACCTCCGCCCACCACCCCCGCCCACGCACCGGCCTCCGCCCCCGGCTCCTGGCCCACCCCCGCCTCGGCGGGAGGCGGCCGCCGTCCCGGCGGCTGGCCGACGGCCGCTCCCGCCGGTGGGGGCCCCGCGCCCGGAGCCCCGGCCGCGCCGCCCGCCCCGGGCCCGCCCGCCGCGTACGCCCAGCCCAGCGCCCCGGCGGCCCCCCAGGCCCCCGCCGCCTACCACCCGGCCCCCGGCGGCCCCGACCCCCGCACGCTCTGGCCGAACATTCTGGAGACGGTGAAGAACCGCCGCCGCTTCACCTGGATCCTGCTCAGCCAGAACGCGCACGTCGCCGGGTTCGACGGCACGACCCTGCAGATCGGCTTCGTCAACGCGGGCGCCCGGGACAACTTCGCGAGCAGCGGCAGCGAGGACGTTCTGCGTGCGGCCCTGGCCGAGCAGTTCAACGTGCACTGGAAG
The DNA here is from genome assembly GCF_042802995.1 of Streptomyces sp. NPDC057438. Classification (NCBI taxonomy): domain Bacteria; kingdom Bacillati; phylum Actinomycetota; class Actinomycetes; order Kitasatosporales; family Streptomycetaceae; genus Streptomyces; species Streptomyces sp. NPDC057438. The sequence continues at coordinate 7,519 of NZ_JBHVDD010000043.1, read as the reverse complement.
ATCGAGGCGGTCATCGACACCTCGGGCGGCTCCGCGACCCCGGCAGCCCCTGGCGGCTACGGCTCTCCGGCGCCGGCCGCCGGTGGCTACGGCGGTGGCGGCACGGGCGGCGGCTACGGCGGTGGCGGCGCCGGTGGTGGTTACGGCGGCTCCCCGGCCACCGCGTCACGCCCCACCGCGCCCCCGCCCCCGGCGGCCTCCCGCCCGGCCTCCCCGGGCCCGGCCGCGCCCCATCAGTCGGCCTCGGCCGCCCCGCCCGTAGCGGCTCCGCCCCCACCGCCCGAGCCCCCGCCCGTCTCCCCCGAGGACGACACCCCCGAGGACGACGACCCCGACCTCGACGAGTCCGCCCTCTCCGGCCACGACCTCATCGTGCGCGAACTGGGGGCGACCGTGGTGGAGGAGATCACCAACGAGTAGCAGGCGGGCACTGACGGGAGGGGCGGATCAGGGAGCGGGCGTACCGTCAGGGACGCACGGGCGAAGCCGCCCTGGCCGGACCGGGCGAGGACGGGCCGGACCGGGCGAGGCGGGCCGTACGGGCCAGGGCCGGCCAGCCGGGTACGGCCGATCCGACCCCCACCCTTGGTGTGATCCCACGAACCCACGCCGTCCCACTCCTCGGAAGCCCCCACAAAGCCGCCCGCCCCCTCCGGCTAGGCTGGGCACCGTGAAGGTCCTCGTCATTGGTAGCGGTGCCCGTGAGCACGCGCTGTGCCGTTCGCTGTCCCTCGATTCCGATGTCACCGCACTCCACTGCGCACCCGGCAACGCGGGCACGGCGGAGGTGGCCGAGTCGCACCCGGTCGACGCGCTGGACGGCGCCGCCGTGACCGCGCTGGCCACCCGGCTGGAGGCCGACCTGGTGGTCGTCGGTCCGGAGGCACCGCTGGTCGCGGGCGTCGCCGACGCCGTGCGCGAGGCGGGCATCCCGGTGTTCGGCCCGTCCGGCGAGGCCGCCCAGCTGGAGGGCTCCAAGGCCTTCGCGAAGGAGATCATGGCCGGAGCCGGCGTGCCGACCGCGCGGTCGTACGTCTGCACCACCGCCGAGGAGATCGACGAGGCACTGGACGCCTTCGGCGCGCCGTACGTCGTCAAGGACGACGGGCTGGCGGCCGGCAAGGGTGTCGTCGTGACGGCGGACCTCGCCCAGGCCCGTGAGCACGCGCTCGCCTGCGGCCGGGTCGTCATCGAGGAGTTCCTGGACGGCCCCGAGGTCTCCCTCTTCGCCGTCACCGACGGCGTGACCGTCGTCCCGCTCCAGCCCGCGCAGGACTTCAAGCGCGCGCTCGACGGCGACGAGGGCCCGAACACCGGTGGCATGGGCGCGTACTCCCCGCTCCCGTGGGCCGACCCGAAGCTGGTCGACGAGGTGCTGCAGACGGTGCTGCAGCCGACGGTCGACGAGATGCGCCGCCGCGGCACCCCCTTCTCCGGCCTCCTCTACGCCGGCCTGGCGATCACCGGCCGAGGCGTACGGGTGATCGAGTTCAACGCGCGGTTCGGTGACCCGGAGACCCAGGTCGTCCTCGCCCGCCTCAAGACCCCGCTGGCCGGCGTGCTGCTCGCCGCCGCCAACGGCACCCTCGGCGACCTCGAACCCCTGCGCTGGAGCGCCGACGCGGCCGTCACGGTGGTCGTCGCCTCGCACAACTACCCCGGCTCACCGCGCACCGGCGACCCCGTCACCGGCCTCGACGAGGTCGCCGCCCTGGATGCCCCGCACGCATACGTGCTGCACGCCGGCACCAAGCGCGCCGGTGACGAGGTCGTCAGCGCCGGCGGTCGCGTCCTCTCCGTCACGGCCACCGGTGAGAACCTCACCCAGGCCCGCGACCGCGCCTACACCGCCGTGGCCCGCATCGGCCTCGACGGCTCCCAGCACCGGGCGGACATCGCGGCGAAGGCGGCGGCCGAGGCGTGACCGGCTGACGGTCACCGACCCCGCTCACCCCCCACGCCCCTCACGCCCCTGCACATCCCCACGCATCCATCCCCTTCGCGACATCCGCATGCGAAGCACCGCCAAGGGGTACGAACCCCTGGCCCCGGAATCCCTCGCAGACCCCAGGAACCCCTGGGAAAACCGCCGGAATCCGGGGCCCGATCCTTGCCCGGCGTCCTTCACCTTTCCCCAAAGCCATTCCATCGAGTGAGCGATGGCCCATCCGGCTGACGACGGCCGGGGCCCCAACTAGGGTGCGGCGCAAGCGTTCCGGCACTTGGCCCACCGGCATTGCGATGTCGGTGGTCGGTGCCACAGTGGGGGAGTGAGCAACGTCAGGGCATTCGGCGGCGACCACGGTGACGAGCAGTCGTCGCGGTGGCGGTCGTGGCGGGGTGCGCCGTACGGGACAGCAGGGGGTGACGTCGGGTCGTGACCGGTATGGCAGGTGGTGAGGAGGCGGGCGCGCAGGCCGCGCGCGCCCGGGCCCTCGCCGTGCTGCGGGTCCGCAGCAGGGCGCTGGCCGTGGCGGTGCTGCCCGCGGCCGTCGCCGTCGTGCTGCTGGTCGGCGGGGCGACGGGCCGTCTGACCGGCCCCGGCTGGTCCCTGGCGAGCCGGGTCGTGTCCGGCCTCGCCCTCGTCGTGCTCCTCGCCGCCGCGGGCATCGCCCTCGTCGTCGCCCGTGCCCGGCCCGCCGTGAGCCCCACGGTCGCGGTCGCCGAGGAGGCCGCGCCCGATCTCTACCGCCTGGTCCGGGACCTGGCGGACCGCCTCGACGTCCCGCCCCCCTCCGCGATAGCGCTCACCCCGGACTGCGACAGCTGGCTGGAGGACCGCACCCACTCGTCCCACCGGCCGCCCGCCGGGCCCCGCCGCTCCTCGACCGACGGGGCCGAGGGGGCCGAGGGGAGCGACACGGTCGACGTGGTCGGCGGAGGGGCCGCCGCGGGCGGTGGCCGCGGCGGGCAGCGGGCCGACGAGATGGCGGATGCGCGCGGCTCGTCGTCCGGCCTGCCCTCCCACCGGCGGCACCGCCCGCCCACCGCTCCGGTGCTCGTCATCGGCTCGCCGTTCCTGTGGTGGATGCGGGTCGGAGAGCTACGAGCGGTGCTCGCGCCGGTCGTCGCGGGCACGGGACCGTCGGCGCACCCGGACATAGCCTCGGCGCGCCGTTTCGTCCGGGGGCTCGACGCCGCCGTGGCCGTCGCCTCGGCCCCGTCACGCGGTGCGCCGGCCCGTACGGCGCTGGCCGGGGTCGGCTGGGTGACCCGGCTGCTCCTGCGCGGCTGCCGGGGGCACGCGGCCGAGATGGAGCGCGGGGTCGCCGCCGCGGCGGCCGAGCGTGCACAGGCTGTGGACTACGGTCTGCGGATCGTCGCCCAGGAGCAGGTCGGCCTCGCCTACGCGGGCTGGGACCGTCTCCTCACCCGGGTCGCGCTGCCCGCGTGGCGGATGGGCCGGTGGCCGTCCCGGCTGGACGCGGGTGTCGTCGCCGCGCTCACGGAGCTGTCGCGCCGAGACCGGCTCGCCGAGGGCTTCGCCTCCCGGCTGGGTGAGCGCCCCGCCTGCGACCTGCTCGAGGAGCCCGGCACGGTCGACGAGGCCGCGTCCCTCCTCGCCGCCCGCCTCTTCCACGGCGGCCCCGCCGCGTCCGGCCCCGACTGGTCCCCGGTCGACTGGCACGAGTACCCGGACGAGGTCGTCGACCGGAAGTGGCGCACCGACGCGGCCCGCCTCCACCGCGTCCTCGACGCCCTGGGCGCACGCCACCCGGCGAGCGACCCGACCACCGACCCCACCGGCCCGGCCCCCGGCGGCCCCACCCTCTCCCGCGTCCTGACCCACCTGACCACCCTCACGGCCGACGGCCCGCACCCGTCGGCCACCGGGACCCCCGACCCGGGCGCCGCCCCGACGACGACCACGCCGTACGACCGACCGTCCCCCCACCCCGTGACCGGCCACGCACCGCACCCCGGGCCCGCCGGGCCCGAGGGGGACTCCGAAGCCGCCGTACGCCGATCACAGCCCGAGCCCACCCCGGACGAGGCTCCGCACCCCGAGCCCCCCGGGCACGCCTCGAACCCCGGAGCCGCCGGACGCGACCCACTCGCCGCCCTCACCGCCGAGGACGAGCTCCTCCCCCGCGCACCCGCACCCCACGACCGCGAACACGAGCACAACCCCGGACTGGAACCGGACAGCCTCCACATATCCCCGCCCCACACCGGCACCGGCCCCGATGCCCGGCCCGACCAGGACCCCGACCCGGACCCCGACCTCGACCCCGACGACGAACCCGGCCTGGCCAACGCCCGATCCGCCGCCCTCGCCGCCGCCCTGACCGCCGAGCTGGCGCGGGAGGAGGCCGCGGTCCCGGCCGGCGGGCACGCCGGCGCGGTCGAGGCGCCGGGGCCGGACCGGGCGCTGTGGGACGACGGGCTGCTGCCGCTGTTCCCGATGCAGCCGCCCCGCACGGGCCGCGAGCTGCTCACGGAGCACGTGGCCGCGATGGTGTGCTGCGCGGCGATGGACACGGCGGGCGCGACCCCGGGCCTGGACTGGCTGGACGGGCCCTCCCTCCTCGTCGACGGCGTACGGGCGGCCGATCTCGCCCCCCGTGTCCTGACGCTCGTGGAGGACGGGGACCCCGCCCCCCTCCGCGACTGGCTCCGCCGCCTCGGTGTCCGTCCGGAGAAGCCGGTCCGTCTGGTCTGAACGCGAGGCGAGCGGGGAGGCCGGACGCGCGGTGACCGAGGAGGGCCCGAGGGTGTTGTGGCCGGTCGTGGAGGGGAGGACAACTCCCCATCCGGACCCGGCTGTTCCACTCACACCGATTAGCGACGAACGGTGACGAACCGCGTGCGTCATGTGATGTGCTGGAACCGATCGTGTACCGAGCACGTGCCGGCGACAGCTCACGGGGGCGAGGGAGGGGAGAACTCATGGGCTCGGAGCACCACCACATCCGCCGCTGGGAATCGGGCGCCCTCGCCCACGCCGTGACGGACCCCTTCGGCCAGGGCCCGGTCCCCTGGCTCCGGGGCAATGTGACGTACTTCGACGACACCGGCCACGTGGTCCCCTGGTACGTGGAGCCGGGCCCGCCCGAGCCCCCCGCGTCCGCCCAGGGCACCCGCGCCCGTCTGCCCGCCCCCCGCACCCCGCCGGGGCCCCGCTCCGCCGACGACGTGGGCCGGCAGATCAAGGGGTTCACGGCGACCGGCGCCGCCGCCCCGGGCCAGTCCATCGACTTCCACGTCACGGTGGACCCGCCCCAGGAATTCGGCGTCGACATCTACCGCATCGGCCACTACAGCGGCGACGGCGCGGCGAAGATCACCACCAGTCCCCGTCTCTCCGGCATCGTCCAGCCCCCGCCCCTGGCCGCCGACCGTACGGTCTCCTGCCACCACTGGTGGCTCTCGTGGCGGCTGCAGATCCCCAGCTACTGGAACGTCGGCGCGTACGTGGCGGTCCTGACCACCGCCGACGGCTACCGCTCCCACGTCCCGTTCACCGTCCGCGACGACCGCCAGGCCGACCTGCTGCTCCTGCTCCCGGACATCACCTGGCAGGCGTACAACCTGTATCCGGAGGACGGCCGCACCGGCGCCAGCCTCTACCACGCCTGGGACGAGGACGGGCGGCTGCTCGGCGAGTCCGACGCCGCGACGACCGTCTCCTTCGACCGCCCGTACGCCGGCGCCGGCCTTCCCCTCCACGTGGGCCACGCCTACGACTTCATCCGCTGGGCCGAGCGCTACGGCTACGACCTCGCCTACGCCGACGCCCGCGACCTGCACTCCGGACGCGTCGACCCCAGCCGCTACCGGGGACTGGTCTTCCCCGGCCACGACGAGTACTGGTCGCCGCAGATGCGCCGCACCACCGAACTCGCCCGGGACAGCGGCACCTCGCTGGTCTTCCTCTCCTCCAACACCATGTACTGGCAGGTGGAGCTGAGCCCGTCCCCGTCCGGGGCCCCCGACCGCCTGCTCACCTGCCGAAAACGCCGGGGCCCCGGCAAGCCCGCCCTGTGGCGTGAAATCGACCGCCCCGAGCAGCAGTTGATGGGCATCCAGTACGAGGGCCGGGTCCCCGAACCGCACCCCCTGGTCGTGCGCAACGCCGACCACTGGCTCTGGGACGCGACCGGCGCCCACGAGAACGACGAGCTGGCGGGCATGGTCGCCGGCGAGGCCGACCGCTACTTCCCGCGCACCCCGCTCCCCGAGCACCAGGGCCGCATCCTCCTCGCCCACTCCCCGTACCGGGACGCCCACGACGTCGTCCGCCACCAGGAGACCTCCCTCTACCGGGCCCCCTCCGGCGCCTGGGTCTTCGCGTCCGGAACGTTCGCGTGGTCCCCGGCCCTGGACCGTCCGGGCCACGTCGACACCCGGGTCCAGCGCGCCACGGCGAACCTCCTGGACCGCATCTGCAAACGCGACTGACCGTACCGAGGACAACCCCTGGCCAAGATCGGTCGCCCGCGTACGGGAGAATCGAGCCACTTGGACATCACCACGGGGAGGAACCGTGTCCGGATTCGTAGAAAAGCCCGAGCCGATCCAGGTTCCGGGCCTGGTGCACCTGCACACCGGCAAGGTGCGCGAGCTGTACCAGAACGAGGCGGGCGACCTCGTGATGGTCGCCAGCGACCGAACGTCCGCGTTCGACTGGGTGCTGCCGACGGAGATCCCCGACAAGGGGCGCGTCCTGACCCAGCTGTCGCTCTGGTGGTTCGACCAGCTCGCCGACCTGGTCCCGAACCATGTCCTGAGCACCGAACTCCCGCCGGGCGCCCCCGCCGACTGGGCGGGCCGCACGCTCGTCTGCAAGTCGCTGCGGATGGTCCCGGTGGAGGCGGTGGCCCGCGGCTACCTCACCGGCTCGGGCCTGCTGGAGTACAACGACTCCCGCACGGTCTGCGGCCTCGCCCTCCCCGAGGGCCTGGTCGACGGCTCGGAGCTGCCGGCGCCGATCTTCACCCCGGCCACCAAGGCCGCCGTCGGCGAGCACGACGAGAACGTGTCGTACGAGGAGGTCGCCCGCCAGGTCGGCGCCGAGACCGCCGCCCAGCTGCGCCAGACGACCCTCGCCGTGTACGGCCGCGCCCGGGACATCGCCCGGGACCGGGGCATCATCCTGGCCGACACCAAGTTCGAGTTCGGCTACGAGGACGACACCCTCGTCCTCGCCGACGAGGTCCTCACCCCGGACTCGTCCCGCTTCTGGCCGGCCGACCTGTGGGAGCCGGGCCACGCCCAGCCGTCCTTCGACAAGCAGTTCGTCCGCGACTGGCTGACCTCGGACGCCTCCGGCTGGGACCGCAAGAGTGAGCGGCCCCCGCCGCCGCTGCCCGAGGAGATCGTCGCCGCGACGCGCGCCAAGTACGTCGAGGCGTACGAGCGGCTGACGGGCGTCGCCTGGAGCTGACGCCGGAGGCCGAGGCCACCCGCCTCGGCCTCGCCCACGGCACGGGCGGAACGAAGAAGGCCCCGGTCCACTGGACCGGGGGCGTCTTCGTTGTATGTCACGAGGGGACGAGCCGGTGGGAACTGGCGACCT
>NZ_JBHVDD010000042.1:0-71019 GCF_042802995.1 Streptomyces sp. NPDC057438 | reverse complement strand
GTCCAGGACCAGGCGATGCAGCTTGGCCCAGACCCGGGCCCTGCTCCACTCGCCGAACCGACGGTGAGCGGTCGGCCCCGACGGGCCGAACGACGCCGGCAACTGCTTCCAGGTACACCCTGACGTGGCCACGAACACGATCGCGGCCAGCACCTCACGGTCCCCGTACCGCCGCCGACCACCGCCCTGAGGCCGCCTCGGAGCGGGCGGCACCACCCGCTCGAACAACTCCCACAACTCATCCGGCACCAGACGCTCCACGATGTCCACGAACGCAGACTACCGACCGAGCCAAATGAGACGTCCTCTTAGGGCCGGGATCAGCCAACGTAGGCTCAGCCAATCCTGGAAAACCCGACTCTGGTTGTGAGCTGGGGTTTTGCAGGGCAGGCAGGTCGGTGATGAAGTACAGCGCCTGGCCGAGCGTCCCGTCGGGATTCCGCTCGCGGGTGCGGAAGAGGAATCCGTACCGCTCCAGCTGGTGGAGCCCCGTGGTGACCGCGTCGACGCCTTCGCGGCCGCGGCGCACCAGTTCGGCGACAGTGACCTGCCAGCCGTCGCGGTGCGTGGAGACGTATCCGAAGATCCCCTTCGCCTTGAAGGACAACCGGGAGTCCCGGAACAGGCCGTTGGCGATCTGCGTGAACTGATCGCCCGCCATCACACCCCGGCGGACCCCCGCCCCGAAGCCGGCGTCGTCGTCTTCGATCGCGAGGGCGGGGGTGGCTTCCAGAAGGGCGATGTCGAGGGTGGCGGGGCGGTCGGTGATCGAGTAGACGACCTCGCCGAGCGTTCCGTTCGGGCGGCGCAGGCGTTCGCGGATCAGGTAGCCGTACCGTTCCAGCTCCTTCAGGCCGGCACGGATCGCCTCGCGTCCGTCGGAGCCCACGGCGACGAGGTGGGCGAGGGTGACCTGCCAGCCGTCCCGGTGCGTGCTGACGTATCCGAAGATCCCCTTCGCCTTGAATGACAACCGGGAGTCCCGGAACAGGCCGTTGGCGATCTGCGTGAACTGATCGCCCGCCATCACACCCCGGCGGACCCCCGCCCCGAAGCGGCTCACCGCGGTGTCTCCGAGGCGGGCCGCGCGCGGTGTCCAGCGCAGCGCTCGAAGCCCGCCGGGGTGGGGCGGGCTGCGGGCCTGGGTGCGCAGTCGTGCGTGTGTTCCATGCCGTCAGCTCACCCGCCGACCCCGACCAGACCGGCGGCCACGAGCCCCGACCATCGGTCACGATCCGGCAACGCAGCCGTCGAGCTGCCGTGGTCGGGCTCATGGTCGGGCCGACCACGGGCCTCAGCCCGGTGCGCAGTCGCTCGAGATCCCGATTGCGCAGCCCCGGCCGGTGGTTGCGCAATCGGGCTGTGCAACCGGTCGAGGATCGTGCGCAGTCGCCGTGCGCGGTGCGGTTGCGTAGTCCGTCCTGGATCTTGCGATCTTTCTGATGCGCAGGTCCGGGTGCCGCACTGCGCAGGTGCCGATCGTGGTCCGGGAGGCGTGTGTCTGCGCATCGGTTCGCGGGGGCCAGTGGCCGCAAGGCGGGTGGTCGCGCAGCGGTCCGTAGCCGCGCCGTGTGTGCCGGCCCCGGTGACCGCTCGGATGTTCGCGGCGAATCCGTGGTCGGGTCTGTGGTCGGGCCGACCATGACCCCGACCATGGACTTCGTGGCCCGTTCGTGACCATGGTCGGGCCTTCATGGTCGGTGGTCGGGTCGGGGTCGGCGGGTTTTCTCAAGGTCAGCAACATCCGTTCTGACCTGGGAGTTTGACCATGTCCCCTGCCAAGCAGGCTTCGGAGAGCGAGGCTGCTGCTCCGATGGCGGCCGGCGCCCGTCTGGAGGCGATGCGGCGCCGCGTACGCCTCTCGCGTCTGGCGGTCTGGACCGTCATCGCGGCCGGCCCGATCGCCCTGTGCGTCGCCGTCGCCTCCACCCCGACCACGGTCGAGGCGGCCACCCCGGCCAAGCCCACCGCCGTGCGCACTGCGGCAGCCGGCGCCGACCCGGGCGGCTATGCGCAGCTGTTCGTCAGCGCGTGGTTGCGCAGCAGCGCGGACGACGCGACGACTGCGCAGGCGCGGCTTGCGCAGGCGCTCGCGCCCGACGTCGAACTGCCGGACCCGGCCGCGGGTGCGCAGTCGAAGCCGCAGTCCGTGACGGCGGTGCGCAGTGCGCAGCGCACCGGCGGCACGTGGTCGGTGACGGTGGCTGCGCAGTACGCCGACGGACGGTTGCGCTACTACGCCGTGCCGGTTGCTGCCGGCGGCGCGGGCGCCTCGTTCGCGGTGACCGGTGCGCCGGGCGTGGTGGCCGGTCCGGCCCGGGCCGAGGTGGCGAAGTCGTCGTACGGCGTGAGCGTCCCTGAGGGTGATCTGTCGTCCGCGGTCGGGGAGTTCTTCGCCGCGTACCTGACCGGTTCCGGGGAGGTGAGCCGATACCTGGCTCCCGGTGTGACGCTGTCGGCTGTCTCCCCCGCCCCGTACACGGCGGTCTCCGTCCAGCAGGTGTCCGCCGTCGAGGAGGCCGCGGCCGCCGAACAGGTGCCGGCCGACGGCACGAAGGTGCGTGTCCTCGTCCAGGTGGAGGCCCGGGACGCCGACGGCCGGTGGCCGCTGGCGTACGAACTCGTGCTCAAGGCCCGCTCGGGCCGGTGGGAAGTCGCAGCGCTGGAGTCCGGCACGGTCCAGGACGGAGGTGCGCGGTGAACACAGTGCACAGCCTGATGCTCGCCGGGCAGCTGGACGACCTCGGCAACTCGTGGATCACCATGTTCAAGAACTGGGCGACCAAGGGCCTGCAGGCAGGTCTGCTCGTCCTCGTTGTCGTCACCATGATCCAGAAATTCTCGCTGAAGGCGGGGATCGGCGCCCTGCTGCTGATGGTGATCGCGCTAGGTCTCTACAACTCGCGCGACAGCCTCGCGAACATGTTCGAGGACGAGGTGAACAACCCCTCCAAGGGCGCACCCGCCGTCCCGGGCACCGTCCAGTCCGAGCTCCCGGCCTCCCGTAATCACTCGCCCGGCGTCGGGGGCTGGCTGTGACCGCGGCCGCCGGCCGGGTGGGCCGCTTCTACACCTCCGCCCGCCGTCACCCGTGGGTGCTGGGCAAGGTTGCCGACTGGAAGATCCCGCTCGGCCCGTACACCCCCGCGCAGATCGCGGTCGCCGTCGTCGGCGGTTTCCTGCTCATCAAGACCATCGGCTGGTGGTCGTGGATGGGACCGTTTCCGCTCGTGGCCTGGCTGCTGACGATCTGGGCCGTACGCCGGCCGAAGATCCGGGGCCGCGCCCCGATGCAGGCGGCGTTGGGCTGGGTGCTGCTTACCTGGCAGCCCCGCGGAGGGCGCATCGGTGGGCGGGCCGCGCGCGACCGCGGGTCCCGTCCCCTGCTCGGCGGTTTCACGATCGAGGATGCGCCCGCTCTCGCCGCGGCAGCCGCACCGTCCCGTCCGGATGTGCAGCGTGCCTCCCGGGCAGCGCACACGGACCCTGCCGCAGGTCGCTCGTCCACGCGCCACCACGCGGAACCGGCTGCTCCCTCAGTGCCGGCGCCTCCGGTGTCGGGTGTGCAGCAGCTGCTCGCCCTCACCGGGCAGGGCGGAGGTGCGCGGTGAGGGTTCCGATCCGTCACATCGCCGGGCACCTGGTGTGGTCGACGCAGGGCAGCGTGTGGGCCCTCTACCGTCTTCACCCCGGCCCGGACGCGCAGGGACGGGTGGAGGAGACCGTCCAGGGCACGTACGTGCCCGCTGCCGTCCGTGACGAACAGCTCGCCAAGATCACACATCTGGTGCGGTCGTTGTCCGGGGCACCGCGCCTGTTCGGGATCTGCGCACAGGTCGACCCTGGCGAGGTCGCCCTGCGCATGATCGAGGGCATCGAGCCGGCCGAGCAGGCACCCGGTGCGGGCCGGCACCCGTGGGTGGAGAACGTCGAGGCCACCCTGGACCTGCTGGACGACCAGGAGATGCACCGCCGCACCCTGTGGCTGGCGGTGCCGCTGCAGACCGAGAGCGCCGGCCTGCAGGTGTCGGCGTCCCTCGGCGCGGCATGGGCCGAGCTGTCCCCGATGCTGGGCATGCGGCCGGCGCCGGTGGCACGGCGCGAGGTGACCGCCTACCGCGAGCAGGCCTCCCGCGTGGAGGCCGCCCTCGCCGGCGGCATAGCCTTCCGCCCCGCCCGACCGGCGGAGATCGTGTGGCTGATCCAGCACGCCCTCCACCGCGGCCTCGCGGAGCCGCTGCTCGCCGAGGCCGAGAGCAGCGAACTGTACGGCGGGCGCATCCGGGACGGCGTACTGCGCTCCCCCAGCTACGCCGACCTCGGCCAGGTCCGCCTGCAGGAAGGCGGTATCGACCCCGAGCTCGACGACGTCGACGAGCTCAAGAGCGCGGGACAGCTCACGCGGTCGGGTCGCAATGCCTGGTGGCGGCTGAACACCGGCTCTCCGCTCGGGCGGCGCTGGCTGCAGGTCGAGACGGACGCCGGGGTCGGCTACCAGGCGCAGTTGGCGCTGGCCGAGTGCCCGCCCGCCGTCGGCCAGGACGCCGCGGATCTGTTCGCCCAGCTGGAGCTGCTGGACTTCCCCGTCGACTACACCGTCGACCTCACGCTCGTGCCTGCGGAGAAGGCCCGCGACCAGGTCCGGCGCAAGAAGAACGAGTTGATCGACCAGGCCGACCAGTACGACGCCCGCCCCACCGGCATGCCCGCCTCGCTCACGGAGGCCGCCCGCGACCTCGGCGAGCTGGACGCCCGTCTCTCCCGCACCAGTGTGGAGGTCGAGGTTCAGTCGGTCACCGTGCTGACGGTGTGGGGGCCGACCGCCGCAGTTTGCGACGCCCGGGCCCGCGCCCTGGCCGCGCTGCTCGGCGGCGCCGACTACCGCGCCGTGCGCCCGGCTGGCCTGCAGGAGGCTCTCTTCACTCTGGGCCTGCCCGGCACGGTGCGGCCCGGGGTGGTGCGGGAGTTCACCCAGCACCAGATCAGCGAGGACTGGGCGCTTTCCGGGGCCTTCACCGCCGCGGAGGTCGGCGACCCGAACGGGATGTTCCTCGGCATCGACCTGGACAGCGGCACCACACGCCCCGTGATGATCAACGTGGCGGACGCGCCCAAGGTCGACGCGTCGGCGTCGATGGGCATCGTCGGCGATCTCGGCGCGGGCAAGAGCGTGCTGCAGAAGCTGATCGCCGAGGCCGTATGGGCGCGCGGCGGCTGCGCGATCTGCATCGACCGCACGCCCGTGCGCGAGTGGGCCACCTTCGCCCGGACCGCCGCCAAGGGTCGCGTCCAGATCATCGACGCCGCGCAGGCAGAGGTGTCCATCGACCCCCTGCGGATGTTCACCGGGCCCGAGGGACGGCACTACGCCCTGTCCTACCTGACCCTGCAGCTCGGCATCGGCCCGATGAGCACAGGCGGCGAGGTCCTGCACCACGCAGTGGAGCAGGCCACCGCCGGCCCGGAGCCGTCCATGCACCGCGTCCTTCGAGTCCTCGAGGAGATGGCCACGAGCGAGGCGGGCAAGCGGCAGGACGCGGCCGCCACTCTCGCCGGTCTCATCCGCGTCGTCGCCACCAACTCCCTCGCCCGGATGGTCTTCGACCCGGCCCTGCCGCCGGTCCGGCTGGACGCCTCCAGCAGCACCGACATGATCGTGATCACCACGACCGGTCTGAAACTGCCGCCGAAGGCAGCGTTCGACAAGCCCGAGGTCCTGCACCAGCAGCCGCTGGAGGCGCTGATCGGGCGCGCGGTGCTCTACCTGATCGCCGCGATCGCCCGGCAGACCGCGTTCGAGGACCCCAACAGGTTCACCGCCGTGGTCCTGGACGAGCTGTACTGGCTCACCTCGTCCGCCGAGGGCACCGCCCTGGTCCACGAGATCCTCCACGACGGCCGCAAGCACGGCGCCGGCCTGCTCGGCGCATCCCACGACGCCGAGGAACTCGGCCCCGACCGGGGCCTGATGGCCTACCGGGCGCTCGCCCGCACCGCCGACCGCGAGCGTGCCCGCCGCGGACTGGAGTTCGTCGGCCTCGACCCAGGCGCCCCGGAGCTGCTGCGGCTGGTGACCACCGGTCTGTCCCCCGTCGGCCAGAAGGGCCGGGAGGGCGAGTTCCTGCTGACCTGCCCGCGGCAGAACACCGGCCGCGTCAAGGTCTCCATCCCCCGCATCCAGCGCATCACCACCTCCATCACCACCACGCCGGGACGCCGCACGAGCGCCGCACCGCGCTCCGCACCCGCTGCCGGTGAGGCCGTGGACGCCCGTCCGAAGGAGCACGTCTGATGACCACTTCGTCCTGGGACCGTTCCCGGCGCGTCGCCGCGGCCGTGAGCGTCCTCACTGTGATCGCCGTCGTCGCCGGCGCGGTCATCCTCGCTCTCGGGGTGGGCCTGCCGGACGCGTGGTGGCCTCACACCGGGCAGGCGTTCGCCGCCGATGCGCGCCCCGTGCACCACGATCCCTGCGCTTTGATCGTCGGGCCGGCCAAGGCGTACTGCGAGCGCGGGGCCACCACCGCCGCCGGTCAGCAGGACACGGCCGGTGCCGCGTGGAGGCTGGTGCCCGCCGGTGCGGGTGTGGCTGCCCTGGTGGTGTGGCGGCTGCGGTCCGCTGCTGGGCAAAGGCGGCGCTGAAGTGTTCCGTCCAGACCGCGCGACTCTGCGTTCGGCCGGCTTCGTGGTGCTGCTCACCGGCGTGTTCGTCATGGTGAACAGCCAGGTCGTGTACGCGGCCGGCAGCAACAGCGAGACCGGAGACCTGCTCGCGCCGCTGAACATCACCTCCTCTGAGGGGGTGCCGATCAACGGCTACGAGCTGAACGCCGACGGCGGCTCCATCGTCGCCTTCAAGACGCAGGCCTTGGCCTTCGCCCTGTCCGGGCTTTTCACCCTGATCCGGCTGCTGGTCGGCCTGGCGGGGTGGGCGATCGAGCTGGCCTTCCGGTTCCCGCTGCTGAAGATCCTGACCCGTCCGGCTCAGAAGGTCGCCGACACCTACGACAACGTGGTCGTCGACACGCTCGGGCTGAAGGGTCTGCTGCTGGCCTGGGCGTTTGTTTTCGCGGGGTTCATGATCGTGCGCGGTCGTGTCGGCCGCGGTCTGGGCGAGATCTTCCTGACCCTGCTCATCGGGGCGATCGCCGCTTCGGCTCTCATCCGCCCTGACACGCTGCTCGCCCAGGACGGACCCCTGGGGCAGTCCCAGCAGGTGGCCGCCGAGGTCGCCCAGCAGAGCGTCAACTCCTACGACTGGGGCGGCAAGCTCGCCAGCCGTGGCCCGTGCGCCGGCATGGCCGGCATGCAGGAGGTCAAGTGCCTGGAACGTGAAGGCGACAAACCTGTCTCCGCCGAAGAGGTGGCCCGCCCGATCCAGGACTCGATCACCAACGCGCTGATCGTGAAGCCGTACATGCTGCTGCAGTACGGGCGCATCCTCGACCCGGCCAAGACCGCCGACCGCAAGGCCTACGCGGTCCACCTGAAATGGATCACCGGCGGGTACAAGGCCGACGGCAAGGACAGCGAAGGCGAGAAGAACAACTGCTCCCTGCTCGACGGCCAGGCGAGGAAGGTCTGCGAGAGCGATACCGACGACGAGGAGAAAGACCCCTGCGAGCTGATCAGAGGCGAGGCTAAAAAGTACTGCGAGCGCAACGACGGCGACACGCCCTCCAGCGACGACCTGCCGACCCTGACACCAGGCGGCGAGTTGCTGGATGCATCGAATGCGATCGTCACGGACGAGGACCGCGAGTTCTACGCCTTCATGCAGGACATGAAGAAGGCCGGGGACGTCGGCAAAGCGTGTGCCGACTATGCGCAGAAGCCCACCTGGTGGCGCGTCGGCGGCGCCGCCCTGCTGCTCATCGCCGCGCTGTTCATCTGCGGCATGCTGCTCTCCAGCGCCATCGTGCTGCTGGGCACCCAGGGCATCTGCGTGGCGGCCGCGGCTGCGGGTGGTGTCACCTTCATCGCCGGCATGCTGCCCGGGCCCGCACGCCAGTCCGTGTGGAAATGGCTGTCGATCTGGGGCATCTCGGTCCTGACCGTGGTCGGGATCTGTGCGTTCATCCCGTTCTTCGGCATCGCCGTGGACGCCACCATCACCGACGGGCCCGACTTGATGGTGGAGCGGATCCTGCTGATCGACGTCCTGGCCATCGCGGGCGCGGCCGGACACCGCAGGCTCCTGACCGGGATCGCCTCCTTCGGGCGGCGTATGGCCATGCGGATGCGCTACGCCAAGGTCGGCGGCACCCACATGCCCGGCGATACCTCCGAGCTCGGCGCGGCGCTCGCCATGAACTCGCCCGCCGGGCTGGGCGGTTACGGCGGGGGCCTGCGCGCCTTCACCGGTGGCGGGGGCGGCCGGTTCGGGCTGCTCGGCACCCGGCAGCGCCTGATGGGCGCGCTGACGTCGCTGGCCGACGGCGCGGGCATGCCCGTGGACACCGGACGGGTGCTGGCCGATGCAGGCGCCGAAGCAGGGCGCGGGCTCGCCCCGCTCACCGCGGCGGCCGCCGTGGGCGGGGTCGGTGCTCGGCTCGGTGCGAAGGGCGGCCACTGGCTGCTGATCGGCCGCCGGCCGGACAAGGAGCAGCTGGCCAAGTGGCGCAAGCCCACCGCCGACGGCGACCCCGGCGCGGGCGCGGGCGGGCCGTCGGACGGCGGGGATGGTGGTCCAGGCGGTATCGGGCCGCAGCGGCCCTCAGGCCCGCCCGACCGGTACCGCAACGAGCAGGGGCAGGTCGTCGACCGCAACACCGGCCAGGTGCTGCACGACCAGAACAGCGACCGGACGCTGCTGTCGACCCGGGCGCACAACCGGCTGGTCCGTTTCCGCGGATACCGCATCCTGAACCGCGGCGGCCGGGCCGCGTACGGGGCCACGGTCGGTCTGCCAGCAGGCGTCCGCCGGGCGCGGTCCGGGGGCTCGCGCTACTCCCAGGACGCCCGCCAGCAGGTGCAGGTGTGGGGCAACACCGTCCGCGAGGACGGCCGGGCCTGGGGCGACACGGGACGTCATGTGTCCCGGGTCATCCGGGAGAACAGCGACGCCGGCGGCCCCGGCCCGTTCACCGGCCGCCGACTCCCGACCGCAGCCACACCGGCCGCCACCCCCCGACCGGCACCCCGTCCACGGTCGGCGGCCCGTCCGGCACCCGCCCCTGCGCGGCGTACTCCGCCGACGGGCGGTCCCACGGCAACGCCGCCCCCGCAACCGCTCCCGCGCCGGAACGGCCCGGCGCCGCAGCCTCGGTCCGATCTCGGCAGGCCGATTCTTCCGGGGGTTGGGCGAGCACGCAACCGGGCGCGCGAAGAGGCGCGGGACCGGATGCAGGAACTGATGCGGCGGACCGCGCCCGAGGCCGAACGCCTGCGCCAGGAGCGGGCCCGGCGGCGGAACGAGGACGGTGAAGACGAGTGACCCGGCCTGGACGCCGCGTCCGGCGGTGGGGATGTGTGGTGGCGCTGCTGATGTTCGCCGCAGTGTGCTGTGCCGCGCCGGTCGGGAACGCGATCAGCGCGTACGTCGCGCTCAAGACCGGTACGCAGGAGGACGGCGGGATCGCCGAGGGCGGCAGCGCCGCGGACATCCCTGCCCGGATGCTGACCGCCTACAAGAAGGCCGTCCAGCAGGTCGGAAAGTACGTGCCCAAGTGCCAGGGCATGCGCTGGCCGATCCTGGCCGGGATCGCCAAGGTCGAGTCCAACCACGCCATCGGCCGGAACATCGCCGCAGGCGGCGACATCATCCCGAAGATCTACGGGGTGCTCCTCAACGGCTCCGGGGCCGGCGGAAACACCACCGTCTTCCCGGACACCGACAACGGGCGCTGGGACGGCACCGCGACCGGGGAGCGCGCGGTCGGCCCCTTTCAGTTCCTGCCCTCCACCTGGGAGTCAGTCGGGGAGGACGGCAACGGGGACAAGACGGCGGATCCGCACAACGCCGACGACGCCGCGCTCGGCGCCGCCGTGTACCTGTGCGGCAACGGCCGTGACCTTTCCAAGCGCGCCCAGCTCAGGGCCGCGATCCTGCAGTACAACCACTCGGACGCATACGTGACCAACGTGCTCGGGTGGATCGACCAGTACACGGCGGCCGCCAAGGACCCGGACCTGAAGAACGTCACGGGCAAGGTCCGCACCGTCATCGAGGCCGCACTCTCCCAGCGGGGTGTCCCCTACTCCTGGGGCGGCGGCAACGCCAGCGGCAAGAGCCACGGGATCTGCTGCTCACCCAACGGTTCTAGCGGCACGACAATCAAGGGCTTCGACTGCTCCGGGCTGACCCAGTACGCGTACGCGAGGGCCGGTATCAGCCTGCCGCGCGTCGCGGCCTCCCAGGCCGGTGTCGGTCAGCGGATCCCGGCCAGCCTCGGCACGCTCGCGCTCAAGCCCGGTGACCTGGTCTTCTTTGCCACCGCTCCCGGCCGCGATTCCACCATCTATCACGTCGGGATCTACCTGGGCAGCGGACAGATGGTCAACGCCCCCCGCCCGGGCGCCGTCGTGCGCCAGGACGCCGTCAACACGATGTCCGGCTACGCGGGGGGAGCACGGCTGCTGTGACCACCACTCCGCGCTCACCGCGTCTGCTGTTGCTGAGCACCGTCATGCTCGCCGTCGCCGGCATCGCCTTGCTGGGCGTGCCGAACCGCCAGGAGCCCCCGCCCGCGGCAACGGCCTCTCACGCGACTACGGACCCGTCGTCTGCGGCCGCTGTGCCTCCTGCCAGCGAGCCGGCCACCAGCACGGCTCCCTCCACGAAGCCCACCGCATCGACACCATCGGTCCTCGAGTCCGCTCTGCCGCCGCATGGCGAGGGCGTCGCCGGCGACCGGGCTGTCCAGCAGAACCTGGAGGACGCCTGGCCCGCCGACCTTCCCGCCGATGACGAGCGGGAGTTGCTCACCGCCGGCCGCGCGCTGCTGCGCGCGGACGCCACCGGAGTCGGCCGCGTGAAGTGGCCCACGATCTTTCCCGACTCGGGCCAGGCCGTGGCCCCGGCGTTCGCCACCGCCCGTTTCCGCATCCAGGCCGCGATCGCCCGCCGCGACGGCGGCCGGGACAAGGCGGTGGTCCACCTGGTGTGGGCCGGCACGGACCGCGGCGGCACCTTCACCGACCTCCGCATCACCGACTGGCATTTCACCCGCACTATCAAGAAGGGAACAGCGACGTGGACTCCGCAGCCCCGCACCTGACGGACCGGGCCGATGACACGGCCTCCGGGCAGGTACTCGGCCTGCTCGCCGGCCTGATCGACACCGTCGACTGGCTCTACGACCACTGGTATCTGCTCGCCGGGGCCATCGCCGTGTGCTGGGGCGTGGGCGAGTGGGTGGTCCGTCGGCTCGCGGCGCACGCCTCGGCCGAGCGCATGGCTCTGGAGCTTGTCTCCAACAGGCACTTCGACCCGGGCTTTGAGGAGATCTTCAGGCGCGGTGTCCAGCTCGCCCGCGCGTCCACGGCGATGCCCTGGTGGGCGCCGCGCCGGGCGAAGACCGTTCAGATCCGGCTGCGCGCGGACGGCAGTACGCCGTTGCGCTACCGCGTCGAGGGACCGGCAGGCGGTGAACGGCTGCTGTCCATCACCCCGTTCGGGCCGGACATCACCGTCAAGCGGGCCCGGCCAATTGTGGATGAGCCCCGGAAGCACACCGTGCGAGCCGAGTTCATCCTGCGCGGCAAGCTCATCTCTCCGCTGCGCGAAGTGCCGCTCAACCCTGACCCTCTCCAGCCGCTCGTCGACGCCGTGTCCGACCTGCGGGCCGAACTCGGCGACCTCGCCGAGATACGGCTCGACATCCAGCGCGCCCCGAAGTGGGCCCTCAGGGCGCGCCGCCTGCAGCTGATGAGCGCCGCGCGCCGGTCCGAACGCCGGGAGGCCCAGCGGGCCGCGCGCTGGCTGCGACAGGACGCCAGCGGCATCGAGGACTCCTGGAGCGGGCAGCTGCAGCAACTCCTCAGCGACCAACCCGGATCAGGCGCCGGGCGGCGGCTGGTGATGCCGCCGGTGCCCCGCCGGGTCGAGCCGGCCGAGGCGCTGGGCAAGCTCGCCGAGGACGACCACCTGGTGAGGGTCCAGCTGCTCGTGATGTGCGCCTCGAACACCGAGGGCCGGGCCCAGGCCCGGCTCGCACAGCTCCAGGCCGCGTTCGATGTGTTCGGCGGCCGCTCCCGGTGGGCCATGCGCGGCTGGAGGCTGGGACCGTGGCGGATCGGCGCCGACCACTGGCCCACCCGGCACGGCTTCGAGCGCCGCTGGAATCTGGGGCACTGCCAGCCGCCGCGCGCGAACTGGGTGAGGCTGGAGGAGTTGTGCGGCCTGCTCAAGCCCCCGACCGTCAACTGCCGTTTGCCGGTGCTCGCCGGGGACCTGCCGACCTTCGAATTCGGCGAGCCCGATTTGCTGCTGCAGGGCATCTACCGCGGTCCGGACGGCCGGGAACGGCTGGTCGCCACGTACGCCGAGGAGACCCTGTTCGAGGTCGGGACGGGAAAGGCGGGCGGCGGCAAGACCGAGCGCGCCCTGGCGCAGGCGATCGGCTGGGCGCACGCGGGCGGCGGGCTGGTCTTCGTCGACCCGCACCGCGACTCCTGGCCGCGGGCCACCGCATTCCTGGCGCACGACCAGCTGATGCCGCGGATTGCGCTGGTCGACCTCAACGGTCTCGGTGCCAACCCGCGGGTGAGTTCGTGGAATCCGCTCGGCATGCACCACGGGCAGCCGGCGCACGAGGTCGTCGAGGCGATCGCCGACGCCTACGCCTCCGCCCTGGCCTGGGACGATGCGACCGCTCCGCGCGCGCTCACCATCCTCACCGCCGCGCTCACTGTCCTGGTCGCGGTGAACGAGGCGGCCTGCCAGGCCGGCCAGCCCGAAAACCAGGCCACGATCTTCCACGTACGGGCCCTGCTCACCGACGCGCCGTTCCGCAAGGCAGCACTGGCCGCGGTGGCGGGCCGGCTGGATGAGGAGAGCCGCTCGTGGTGGAAGGCGGTGTTCCCGACCCTGCCGCCCGACGCGTTCGCCGTGGTCCTCAACCCGATCGCCCGCCTGGCCGCCAACCCCGTCACCCGCGCCTTCCTCGGGCAGCCGGTCGGTGTCTACAACATCCGCGCGGCGATGGACTCCAAGATGATCGTGTGGGTGTGCCCGGGCGGCAACGGGCCCACCGACCGCCTGCTGACCGCGCTGCTCGCCCGCGACCTGCTGCGGGCCGCGCGCTCCAGGCGTGACACGCCCGAGGAGAAGCGGGTGCCGTTCCGCCCGTACTTCGATGAGCTGATCACCCTGACCGGCGCGGCCCCGGAGACCATCGCCGCGATGTTCGAGGATCTGCGCAAGTACCGGTGCCACGTCCACGGCATGACGCAGCTGCTGTCCCGCCTGCCCACACCGGTGCGGCTGTCCTTGGTGCAGAACGCGTCCACACTGGCCACGACCGCCGGTTCGAAGTCGGCGATCGCGCCGATCACCGCCGAGTGGGGCGACAACCCAAGCCCGGACCGGGTCGCCACCATGGAGCGGTTCGAGCACTACGTCTCCATGAACGTGCGCGGCCGCCGTGTCGGACCCGTCCAGTTGCGCGGCCCCCATCTCGACGACGTCTTCGCCGCCCAGGCCCGCCCGAAGCAGGTCCCCGCGCTGGAGCGGGCCGCGCAGGCGAACGCCCAAGCGCTCCCGCTGGACCAGCTCACCGACCGCGCCGCGAAGCAGCTCGGCCAGGTCGCCGCCTTCCTCGCCGCGCACACCCCTGCCGGCGCCGCTGTCCACCTGTCGAAAGAGGAAAACGAATGGAACTGACCACCGCCCAGCCCAAGGACCGGACGCCGGCGGGCTTCACGCCCAGCCCCACAGAACCACTCAAGCATCAGCTCTTGGCCACACTTGCCCAGCACCGCATGGCCTCCACGAACCAGTTGCACGTCCTGCTGCGCCCCGACCGCTCCCGCCAGTCGGTCTCGGAGCGGCTGAACGACCTGCTCGGCGAGCACCTGGTGGACTTCGTGGTGTTGCCGCAGTCCCATCGCACCCGGGTCTGGTACCTCACGCCGAAGGGCGCCCGCCTGACGCGGGACTGGCCCGCGCTGCGGGGCCGTCCGCCGTACCCGATCACCTCGGCCACCGCCGCCTCACTGAAGACGCCGCACACCCTCACGGTCTTGCGGACGCATCTGGCGTTCGTCGCGGATGCCCGCCGCCGCGGCGACGAGCACGGTCACCTGGACTGGACTCCGGAGGTGTTCCACTCGATCGGCGACGGCGAGAAGGTCGTGGCCGACGCCGTCATGCACTACACGCTCATTGAGGGCCAACAGCGGCGCAAGCTGCGGGCGTTCGTCGAGGTCGACCGCGCCACCATGAGCAGCGAGCGCCTGGCGGCGAAGCTGATCGAGTACGCGAGGTTGTGGACGTACGAGCCGCAGCCGATCGGTCGACGCCGGCAGGCGGGCGGGCCCGGCTGGCTGCGCTGGTATCCAGTGTTCCCCCGGATCCTGTTCGTGCTGACCGGTGCTGGGCGCCAGGCAATGGACAACCGGATCAGCGACCTCAAGGCCATGGTCGCCCATCATCCGCTCGTGGCCGCGTTCGCTCGCGAGGTGCCGCTGGGGGCTGTCGTCCTGGAGGACCTGGACGAGTACGGCCCCACCGCTGACGTGTGGGTTCCGCTGGCCGGCGACAAGCCCCGCCCGTGGACCGAGCTGTGACACCGCGTTCGCCGTGGCCGAATGTCGCAGCCTTGCAACTGCGCCTCAACCTCTTTACCGCTGCATAACGAGGCCTCGCCTTGAAACCTCATTGCTGTGCACCGATGTTAGGGGTCGCCGCATGTCGCACGCGCCTGGCCAAGTTCGCAGTTCAGAAACGACACCCGATGACGGGTGGCCCACCGGGACGCGGGACGTCTCGTACGTCGGGGACGCGTGCATGGTCCACGGGAACGGCGACTTCAACCCCGCCGACCTGAGCACGATGCGCGGCCGCTTCCCCGGCCAGCACGTCACCCTCGACGGTGACGCGATCACCGTGTGGCCGCCGGTCCAGCACAGGTGAGGCATCCGGCCTCCCCCTCCCCCGTTCGCGACGCCAGGCGCAGTCCCGGCGACGCGATGCCCGCCTCCAGACCCCTCAGCGAAAGGAAGCACTCCTAAGCCCAGTAACCGGGAACGGCGGTCCGGGTGTACGGGTTCACCGATGACCTCGGATCCCCCCGGCGACACCCCCTCCCGGCAGCGTGCCGTTGCCGTCCAGGTCGCGCCAGAAGGACCGGCGTCGAGATCTCGTTCTCGCACACAGCGGACTCACAAGGTCCGTTCGACTCGACGAACGCGCCCTGATCGTGTACGGACGCAACGAGCGAAGCCACAGAACTACAAATCGACATCCGGCTCCGAAAGTGACCGGATACGCCCTGAGTTGTACGAGTGAACTCAAATATCAAGCTGGGAAAGTTGACTGGCATATGCGTAACCTTGCGATCACACAAATGCATTACCGCAGCTGGACCAGGCCGCGGAACTGGACTGCTGTCCGTCGGCGGCTCAGGCAGCGGTCATGTCATACCGCGCCGTACGGGGAGGCATCGTGAAAGGCCGCGCACACCACTCCGCTGTTCACTTCCGAAAGGCCACCACCGCGTCCCTCACGCTGTGCACTGCGCTCGCCCTAACCGCGTGCAGCTCGTCCAACGGGAAGGACGAGGCGAGCAAGGAGTCACCGACGGTCATGCAATCGCCGACGGCTTCTGCCAGCGCTGATCCGAAGGAGGCCGCGAAGAAGGAAGCGATCGCAGCGTACGGGGCCTACTGGCAGGAGATGGAAAAGCTCTACGCCGACCAAACGGGGAAGAGCGCGCATCTTGATCAGTACGCCGCTTCCGCCGCATTGAAGAACGCCGAGGCAGACGCCAAGCGCGCTCACGACCGCGGCCGGGTCTACACCGGCAGCGTCGCTCTCACCGACCAGACGGTCACCAAGGTGAACGTCTCGGGCAAGATCCCCAACGCGACCGTGTCCAGCTGCCTAGACATCTCCAAGTGGCGGAGGGTCGATGCCGAGACCAAGAAGCCAGTGTCCCAACCGGAGAACCGGCTGACGAAGTACCGGATTCTCAGCACCGTCGAGAAGTATCCGGAAGGGTGGCGCGTCACCCGCGATGAGCCCCAGGGGAAGTCATGTTGACGCGCCGCATCGTCATCGCCGCGGCGACCGTCCTGGTCACGCTCTCTGTCCCTGTCACCAGTTACGCGGAGGGTGACCCCAAGGGCGACGGCGGCATCGAGTGCGGCCTGTACGACTGCGAGGTCGAGGTAGACGTCCCCGGGCAGGGCGGCGGCCAAGCCGGCGGTAGCGGCAGCACGGGCGGAACAGGTGGAAGCGGTTCGTCCGACGGCCGCGACCCCACCGATAAGACGGTCTGCGTGTACAAGCTCGCAGACCCGCAGCCACCCGCCGGCAGCTTGGACTGGGAGGGCCACGAACCCGGCGACGGGGCCGTGTACGAACAGACATGTGGCTGGGGTGGCGTCGATGGCGACACCATCGTTCGGATGGTCTGGTTGGCCGAGCCGCCGGCGCAAGAGACTGTCGACCCGGCTGTCTTGGCTCAACGGGCCGTCGACTCGATGACTCTGCTTGGTCCAGACATCGCCAGTCCGCGCGCGGCCGGGAAGTACACCGTCGGCGTTCCGATGTGGATGTGGGTCAACCAAAGCGCCACAACCTTCGGGCCAAACACCGCTTCGGCATCAGCGGGTGGGATCACCGTCACCGCGACCGCGAAGGTGTCGAAGATCGTGTGGAAGATGGGCGACGGCGCCAGCGTGACGTGTAACGGCCCTGGTACGCCCTACCAGGCCTCCGAGGGCATGGCGCAGTCGCCGACCTGCGGACACGTGTATTCCAAGGCCTCAGCGGGTGCCAAGAACGGCAAGTTCCCGGTCACCGCGACGTCGACGTGGACGATCGACTGGCAGGGCGGCGGGCAGGCTGGCCAGCTCACCGAGATCCGGCAAACCAACGGGCAGGTGGCGATCGGCGAGCTGCAAGTCGTCAGGTAACGCCGCCGGAAGGACTGAACGTTGAGCAAGACCCAAGAACGTGTAGGCACAGCCCCGAACGGAGTTCCTCAGCAGGGGCGCGTGGCCGGACCGGTGGCTCCGCCTCGGGTGTCGGCTCGCAGGCGGCGTCCCGGTGTCATTGCCCTGTCCCTGGCGCTGATCGCCGCCGGAGGGGCTGGTGTTGCCGTCCTGCTGCTGCAGGTTGGCAACCGCACCGAGGTGGTGACCGTCGTCCGGGACGTCCAGGTCGGCCAGGTCCTCACGGAGGACGACCTGGGCAAGGCCTCCCTCGCCTTGGACCCGGCCGTCAAGGCGGTGCGCAGCGATGACCTGGACTCGGTGGTGGGCAAGCGGGCCGCCGTGGAGCTCAAGCCGGGGTCCCTTCTCGCCCCGTCGCAGGTGACGAAGGACTCACTGGTGAAAGCCGGCGAGCAGTTGGTGCCGATCGGGCTCGAGCCCAAGCAGATCCCCGCCACCGCGCTGGTGCCGGGCCAGAAGGTACAGATGGTCCATGTCCCGGCCCAGGGTGCGACCGACACCGGCAAGACATCGGATGCCGTCCCGCAGACCATCGACGGACGGGTCGTGAAGGCATCCACCGCCGCTCCTGGCACCGGCGTCGTGGTTGTCGACGTTGCCACATCCGCTACGGACGGCCCCACAGCGGCCGCGTGGGTGGCGTCCGGCACGCTGCGCCTGGTCCTCGCTGCCCCGGACGGCAGCTGATGGCTGTCATCGCGCTGGTCGGGTGCAGTGGTGCACCCGGTGTGACGACGAGCGCGCTCGCCTTGCTGCTGTCCTGGCCTCTGGAGCCGGGCCGGCGGATGATCCTGGCCGAGTGCGACCCAGATGGCAGCGCCGTACTGCACGGACTGCTGCAGGGCACGCTCGGCGACCGGTACGGGCTGCGTAACCTTTCGGTCGCCGCCCGGCAGGGCGAACTCGGCGACGCGTTCTTTCGTCAGCTGATCGACCTGAGCAGCGAGGACGGCAAGAAGGAATCGCCGCGCGACCGGCTGCTGCTGCCGGGCATCACCGATCCTGCGCAGGCGGCGAGCCTGGGCTCGGTATGGAAAGCCCTGGGGGTCATCTTCCGCGGCATCGAGGCCGAGCACAGCCACGACGTCCTGATTGACCTCGGCCGCCGGGGTGCTTTCGGGCCGTCTGGCGTCCTGGCCGAGCAGGCCGACGCCGTGTTCGTGGTCGTGCGCAACACCCTGCGCTGTTTGCAGGCAGCCGAGGGCCGGGTGCGCGCTCTGCAGGAACGGGTCGGCGGCGTCAGCGTGCTGATGATCAACGAGGGTCCGTATCCCGCGGGCGAGGTGCAGCGCGTGCTCCAGGTGCCCGTGGTGGCCACCCTGCCGTACGCCCCGAAGGACGCCAAGGTTCTGTCCGACGGCGTGGAACAGCCGCGTCACTTCACCAAGTCGCCGCTGATGAAGGCCGCCCGGACGGCCACCACGCTGCTGGTGCAGCGGGCCGCAATGCGGCGGGCCCGCCTCGATCCGGGCGGCGTGCGTGCCGCAGGAGGCGAGGTGACCCGTGCGCGGTAGGCCTCTGCACACCGATCCCACGGTGGCTTCTCCGCCCGGCCGCCCCCAGCAGGTGTGGCCGCGCCAGGCGAACGGCACACAGGCACCGGCCGGTGCTGCCTCAAGTACGCGCGTACTCGGCGCCGCGGCTCCTCAGGTCACCGTCGACTACAAGGTCGCCCGGCATATCGCGGCCCAGGTCGCCAAGCAGCGCGAGGAGTTGCTGAAGAGCACGCCGGATATGGACCGGGCGAGCGAAGAGCAGCGCTGCCTGGACTGGATCAACGAGGCGGTCGCCCTGTGGTCGGACGCCCAGGCGATGGCGCCGCAGGAGGACGAAGCCCTGCGGCGAGGCGTCTACGACCTGCTTTTCCGTGCCGGAAGGCTCCAGCCGTACCTGGACGATGACCGGGTCGAGGACATCATCATTCAGGGCCCGAACGAGGTGTGGCTCGACTACGGCGACGGCGAACGCCGCATGGTCGGACCGATCGCCGACTCGGAAGAAGAACTCCTGGATCTGCTGCGGGAGTTGGCCCGGGGCTCCGGGCACAACGAGCGCACCATCTCCACCGCGAACCCCACCCTCGCCCTGTCCCTGCAGGACGGTTCCCGCCTGCAGGCCATCACCGGGCTCGGGCCGATGACCTACGCGGTCATCCGCCGGCACCGGGTCTCCCACGCCGACCTGGACGACCTCGTACGGCTGGGCACGATCGACCCGATCCTGCGGGAGTTCCTCGGCGCGTGTGTCCGCGCGGAGAAGAACATCATGATCGCGGGGAAGCAGAAGGCGGGGAAGACAACGCTGCTTCGGGCGATGCTCAAGGAGTTCGACCCCGAGACACGGTTTGCCACCATCCAGACCGAGGACGAGCTTTTCGCCCACGCCAACGGCTACCACCGCCAGGTCGTCTCCCTGGTCGGGCGCGAGTCGAACGGGGAGAGGGACGTCACCGGCCGCAGCGCCGGCGAGGTCACGCTCCTGGACCTGATGCACCCGGCGCTGCGCATGTCGCTGGAGCGGATCGTGGTCGGTGAGGTCCGCGGGCCCGAAGTCGTCGCCATGATGCAGGCGCTGACGAACGGCTCGGGCGGCAACCTGTGCACCATCCACGCCCGCCGCCCGGACATCATCTTCGACAGGATCGCCGAGCTGTACGCGCTCGCCCAGGACAACCTGTCCGAGCAGCTCGCCTACCGGCAGACCGCGAACGGCCTGGACTTCATCGTGTACGTCGGCATGACGGATGAGACGCAGATCGGCGGCCGCCGCCACCGCTACGTCTCTCACGTCCTGGAGCTGACCGGGATCGGCGAGTCCGGCCGCCCTGCCACCAACGAAGTCTTCTCCCCCGGGGCGGAGTTCGGCGAGCTTCGGGCGGTCCCGCGGATGGATCCGGGCTGCGTCGACGACCTGCGCCGGGTCGGGTTCGACTCCGCCCTGCTGCAGCAGCCCTACGGGGCCTGGCAGGCCCCGCTGCCGCTGAAGGTGGGGGCGCGCCGATGACCCTGTTGTGGGGACTGCTCAGCGGCATGGCCGTCGTCGGCGGGCTGATCGGTGTCGTGGCCGGGTTCGTTGGGACAACGGCGCCGCGCCGTGCTCCGTTGTGGCAGCGGTGGCGCTCACTGGGCGCGGGGAAGGACCAGAGTGAGGACGTCCGGCTGCGCCGGCGGACCCTCGCGGTCGTGGCGTTCGTGGTCTTCGCGGGCGTGTGGCTGGTTTCGGGGAACTTTGTGGGCGGCGTTCTGCTGGGTGCGGCCGTCATCGGCGTGCCCTGGCTGATCACCCCAGCACAGACTGCACAGGAGCGCATCGGCCAGCTGGAGGCCTTGAGCGAGTGGACCCAGCGGCTGGCCGGCCTGCTGCGGCTGGGCATGGGCCTGGAGCAGGCGATGATGACCAGCCGTAAGGGCGCGCCCGACGAGCTTGCCCCGCAGATCATCAACCTGTCCGACCGGCTGCGCCTGGGGTGGCGGCCGGAGGGAGCGCTCCGCGCATTCGCCGATGAACTGAGCGATGTCACCGCGGACAAGGTGGTTGCCGCGCTCATCTTGTCGGCGGGCGACCGCGGCCCGGGCCTGGCGCAGGCGTTGGAGGACCTGGCCGGAACGGTGCGCGACGAGGTCGCCCGTAAGCGCGCCATCGAGGCCGACCGGGCGAAACCGCGGACCACGGTGCGGTGGATGACCATCATCACCGTGGGCGTGGTGGTGGCCGGGTTCTTCGTGCCCAGCTACACCAAGCCGTACTCGACGCTGCTGGGACAATTGGTGCTCGCCTTCCTGACGGCGGGGTTCATCGGGGTGCTCGCCCTGATGCGGCAGCTGGGCTCCTTCCGCCGCATCCCCCGATTCTTGATCACCGATCCGTCCAGCACGGTCCGGCTGCCTGCTCCATCGACGGAGCCCGACGTCGTACCGGTCGCCGGCCGTTCGCCGGAAGGAGCCGGCTCGTGAACCTGTTCCCCGTCCTCCTGGCCGGCGGCACGGTCGGTGCAGGCCTCGCGCTGCTGGTGCGGGAACTCCTGTGCCCCCAGCCCGCGTTGGGGCCTGCCCTCGCGCGCAGCGCCCCGGCCGCCTTGACGATGCCGGAGCCGGAACTGGACCGCGAGGAAGTGTGGGGCCGGTGGCTGCTGGCCCGCCTCGAGCGGCTGCCCGGCGTGCGGATCCCCGCCACCAACTTGGCTCTCCTCGGCCAGGGGCCGGGCCAGTTCATGCTGAAGAAGGTGGCGCTCGCCGCGCTCGGCCTGCTCTGCCCGGTGATCGCGACGATCCCGTGGATCATCGCGGGCGTCTCCCTGCCGTTCTACGTGCCCGGAGCGGTCGGACTCCTCATCGCGGGGCTGCTGTTCATCACGCCCGATCTCGCGGTGCGGGACCAGGCCAAGCGGGCGCGGGAGGAATTCGCGCACGCCCTGTCCGCCTACCTGGACCTGGTCGCGCTCAAGCGAGCCGCCGACGCCGGTCCCACCGAGGCCCTGGAGAAGGCTGCCGAAGTGGGCGCCGGCTGGCCCTTCCTGTACCTGCAGGGCGCGCTGCGCCGGGCCCGGCTGGAGAAGATTCCGCCGTATCAGGCACTCACGGAGCTGGCCGCCGAGTACGACCTGCCCGTCCTGGACGACGTCGCCGACATCATGCGGGGCTCGGCCACCGACGGCGCCGCCGTCTACAAGGCCCTGCGCGCCCGTACCGCCGCTCTCAACGCCGAACTGCTGGCCGACCAGGCCGCGGAGGCCAACGCCGCCAGCGAGAAGATGACCGCCCCGGGAGCCCTGCTCGCCGTCCTGGTCATGCTTCTGATGGCGTTCCCTGCGGTCATCCGCATGCTCACCATCTAGACCGTCTCAACTCGGAAACCGCTGTAGGAGCAAGGAGTCCCGATCATGAAGCACACCGCAGCCCGTACCTACCGTGCGGTGCACTGGCTGACCACGCGTCTGCAGGAGAGCCTTCAGGAAGCCAGGCGCCGTCCGGACCGCGGAGACGTCAGCACCACCACCGTCATCATCTGGGTGGCCGCTGTCACCGGCGCCGTGATGATCGCCGGGACGATCGCCGTCGTGATCGCCAAGTACAACGGCAAGCTCAACGGGCTGTGATGTCCCGTCCGGAGCGGCTGAAGGACTGGTGGCGCGGGCGAAGATGGCGCGACGACCGCGGTGACACGTCCATACAGATGGCGATCGTCTTCCCCTTCGTGCTGCTCGCCACGGTCGCTGTCATCCAGGCCTCCATGTGGTACTACGCGAGGCAGATCGCCCTGACCGCTGCCCGCGAAGGAGCCACCGCAGCCCGCGCCTACCAGTCGAGCCCGGCCGATGGTGCGGCCCAGGCGCGGAGCGTGCTGGAGCGCACCGCGGGTGACAGCCTGCGCAGCTACAGCGTCGTGGCCAGCAGCAACGGGCAGCGTGTGCGGGTAGAGGTCTCCGGAACGGCAATGTCGATGATCCCGGGCGTTTCCGGCCTGCAGGTCACCCAGTCGGCGTCCGGGGCCGTGGAACGCTGGACGGTCCCGGGAGGGTGAACCACGTGTGCAACATGGCCCGATGGGCTCGCAGGCTTCGCAGCGATGAAGGCAGCGCCGCGATCGAGGCCGCCATCATCCTCCCATCTTTGATCATGTTCTTGTGTCTGGCGATAGCCGGCGGCCGCCTCGTCACCTCCGGAGCGAAGATCGACTCTGCGGCTGAGGACGCGGCCAGGGAAGCCTCCATTCACCGCACCGCCGCCTCCGCCCAGGGCGCCGCGCAGGCGGCGGCCGCCGACGCCCTGAACGACCAGGGCATCACGTGCGCGTCGGCTTCCGTCAGGATCGACACCGGTGGCCTGAGCGTGCCGGTGGGCCAGGTCGGCACGGTCACCGCAACCGTGACCTGCACGGTCAACCTCTCCGACCTCTTGCTGCCGGGCGTTCCCGGGGCGCGGACCCTCACGTCAACGGCGACCTCGGTGGTGGACCAGTACCGGCAGCGGAGCGACTGATGATCTTCCGGCACATGAGGCAGAGCCACACACGGTGGGATGACCGCGGAGGCGTCACCGTGTTCGTCGCCGTATGCGTCATCGCACTGATCGGCATCATCGGCGTCGCCGTCGACGGCGGCAGCAAAATGCGCGCGGTCGAACGAGCCGACTACATCGCCGGCGAGGCAGCCCGGGCCGGCGGACAGGCCATCGACCCCGCTGAGGCCATCAGCGGCAATGCGATCGTCGTGGATCCGCAGAACGCGCAGGCCGCCGCTCAGGCGTACCTGCGCTCCGTCGGCGCCACCGGCACGGTCAGCGTGTCCGGCGACGGCAAGACCCTCACCGTGAACATCACCAGCACCTACGACACGAAGTTCCTGTCGGTGGTCGGAATCGGCTCGCTGTCGGTGACCGGCCAGGGCAAGGCCACCCTCCTGCATGGCATCACCGCTCCCGAAGGAAACTGATGCGCACCACCCACTCCCCCACCGCAGCGGCTGCCCGCACCCTGGCCCGTCTTCTCAAGGCCGGCTTGAGCCTGCTCGTTCTGGTCGCCGCGGTCGTGGGGCTGCCGTTGCTGCTGGCCTGGGTCACTCCGGTCATCTGGGCTTCCACCCACGACGACCTCACGCACCTGCTGGACCGACAGGACACGGGCGCGGCGTTTTTGCTGTTGCTCGCCTGCGTGGGCTGGATCGGGTGGCTGCAGTTCAGTTTCTGTGCGGTACGCGAGCTGATCGCGCAGGTGCGGGGCCGGAGCTGGCACGCACCGCGCGGGATGGGCGCCTCGCAGCGCGCTGCGGCGCTACTGATCGGCAGCATCCTGGTGCTGGTTCCCACGAGTTCGGCCCTGGCCTTTGATGCTCAGGCCGCACCGGCTACTGCGGCGCCCGTCATCCCCGGCCAGACGGTCCAGGCCTCGCAAGGAGGCGAGACCGATCAACCCTCGCCGTCCTCCACGGCGCGCACACCCGCGTCCGGTACGTCGTACACGGTGCGCGAGGCGCGGCCGGCCGAGAGCCTGTGGGGCATCGCCGAGCGGGAGTTGGGCGACGGCGAGCGGTGGCGGGAGATCGCGAGCCTGAACGAGGGCCGTGTCATGCCCGACGGGCAGGTCTTCCACGCGAACAGCTTTCTGCAGCCCGGCTGGCAGCTTCAGATGCCCGACGCCGCTGCGGCGGGAGGCGTCCGCACGCAGTTGGGGGACGGTCCTGCCACTTCTGCTGGCCAGAGCGAGCACGCCGTCACGGTCCACTCGGGCGACTACCTGTCGAAGATCGCACAGGAGGAGCTCGGCGACGGCACCAAGTGGCCCGAATTATTCGAGGCCAGCGAGGGCAAGCCGCAGCCGCACGGCCTGCCCGAGATCACCGATCCGGATGTCATCTACCCAGGACAGCAGATCACCGTGCCCGGCGCGCAGGCCGACCAGCAGACGCCGCCGCGCGAGAGCAGTAACAGGGATGCGGGGGACAACCAGGAGAGCACTCCCCCGGCTACTCAGGCGCCGGACAGCGAGCAGACACCGGGCGATGACACAGGCTCTGGACAGGCACCCGCGCCAGGCCAGAGCACCGCGCCCGCACCACAGTCGTCGGCTCCCCGTCCCCCGAGCAGCCGGCCCGCCGAGCAGCCCGGCCAGGAGCACTCTCCTTCCGCAACGGCCTCAGTGACGCCGCAGCCCAGCAGCGGCGCCTCGTCCTCTTCCTCCTTGCCGTCGGCGTCGGGTGAGCAGCCTGGTGCCGCTGGCTCCTCCCCCACCGCCGCGGCGTCCGAGACGCCGGCGTCGGCTCCGGCCGACGGTCCGCTGGTGCTGCGCACGGTGCTGGGCGCCGGTGCGCTGCTGGCCGCCGCCATCACCGGTGCTCTCGCCCTGCGAAGGGCGCTGCAGCGCCGCCGCCGCAAGCCGGGCGAGAAGATCGCCATCGCGTCGGAGACGTCCCCGGCGGAGGCGAAGTTGGCTGCCGCCGCCGAACCGGGCGGCGCCGCTCGCCTGGACACGGTACTGAGGACCATGGCCCACCATGTGGCCCAGCAGGAGGGTCCTGCGGTCCTGCCGCAGCTGCGGGCCGCACGGATCGGCGCTCGCACAGTGGAGGTGCTGCCCGAGGACCTTGCCCAGACGCCGCAGGCACCCTTCGTCTCCGGGAAGGGCGGCTGGTGGGTCCTGGACTCCGATGCTGTCGTCCTGGGCGATGAGGCCGCCCGCGAAGTGCCGGCGCCGTATCCGGGACTGGTCTCGGTCGGCAGCACCGAAGCGGGCGACCTTCTGCTGCTCAATCTCGCCCGGGTGTCCGCCGTTTTGCTGGACGGCAATCCGGTGCACATCACCGAGGTGTGCACCTCGCTCGCCCTGGAGCTCGGGATGAGCCCGTGGGCGAGCGAAGTCGAGGTCGTGACGGTCGGGTTCGGCGAGGACCTGCCGCAGCTGCTGCCCACCGCGCGGATCGCCCACATGCGCCACGCCACGCACGCGCTGCGCGATCTGAGCGAGCGGCTGCTTGAGGCCCACCAGATGCCCGAGACCAGTCACCAGCCCTACCTGGTGCTGTGCGCATCGTCGCTGGACCCCGACGCGGCCTGGGAGTTCGCCGACGTCATCGACAAGGCGGGGACGGTTCCCGTGACCCTCATCGCCCCGGCGAGCACGGCGGCCGCACACTTCCCCGAGGCGGAGATCCTCAACGCCTCGCTCAGCACACCGCAGCAACTCGACTCCGTCGGCTCAGAGATCACGGTGCAGCGCCTGGAGCACGCCTCGTATCTGCAGATCACCACCGCGCTGAGGGTGTCCGCGCAGTCGGCCCATCCGGCTGAGGGTCCGTGGAAGGACGTCCCAGAAGAGCCCGACCACGTGGCCCAGGCCGAGCAGACCGGACCGCAGGAGACTGCCGTGCCTGCGCCCCGCCCGGGCACGAGCCCCTCGGTGACGCCGGCAGCAGATGTGAGCGTCGAGGTCTTCCCAGCCCTGCTCGCCGCCACCATCGACCCGACCGGACTGCGCCTCCTGCGGCTGCCGGCAACCTCACCGGTGCCTCAGGCCGAGGAGGACCAAGCTCCGGGCACCGGCACTCCGGCGCCCCAGGGCGCACAGGAATCGGAGCCCCAGGAAAAGGAAGCGGACGCCGCGGATGCCCCTGCGGCGGGCACGGGGGCGGTGGAGAGCGCGGCTCAAGACCTGCACGCGCCGGAGATCCGGGTTCTGGGCCCGGTCGAGGTGACGGGAGTGGACAGCACCGGCCACGGCCCGCGCATGGCCCAGCTCGCCGCGCTGTTGTATTTCCGGCCCGGGCGGAGCGCGGACACCGTGTGCTCCGACATGGATCCCATCAGTCCGTGGGGACTGAGCACCCTCAACGCCCGGATGCAGGGCCTGCGCCGTTCCCTGGGCAGCGATCCCGCCGGCAACCCCTACGTTCCACGGCGCAAGTCCGGCGAGGACCCCTACCGGCTCTCCCCCGGCGTGCGGTGCGACTGGAGCCGCTTCCTTCATCTCGTCGAACGCGCGCTGCCGCTGGGCCCGGCCGGCCTGCCCGATCTGGAAAACGCGCTCACCTTGGTCCGCGGCAAGCCGTTCGGGGGAACGCCACTGCCCTGGGCCGAGCCCTACCAGCAGGAGATGATCACGCGGATCATCGACGTGGCGCACACCGTGGCCACCTACCGGACCCCCGCAGGCCCGCACCACGATCTCAGCGCCGCCCGCCAGGCCGTCGCGACCGGCCTCGACGTCGACGACACCGCTGAGCTCTTGTACCGGGACTGGTGCCGCCTCGAGTACGCGGCCGGAAACCGGCAGGGACTGCACACCGCCATCACCCGCGTCCAGCAGGTCAACCAGGCGCTGGACTGCTCGCTGGAGACGGAGACCGAACAGCTCATCAACGAACTCCTCAACACCACCGGCCAAGGACCGCGGCGGAACCGGTGAACACCATGACGACAGCCCGGCAGCCCGCCAAACCGGCCGACAGGAAGACTCCCACACCACCCGCCACGTCCCGTGCCGCGCCCGCAGCCGGCCCTCAGCCAGCCCGGCAGGACCCGCCCTGCACAATGCGCCGCACACACGCCGTGCTGATCGCCCTCACCGGCATCGGCACCGTCGTCATCGCCGGAATCGGCTTCGCGGGTTCCTACGCGGCGGTACGCGAGCTGGCCCTCCAGAAGGGCTTCGGCAACTTCGCTCACGTCTTCCCAATCGGCATCGACGCGGGCATCTGCGTCCTGCTGGCCCTGGACCTCCTGCTGACCTGGATCCGCATCCCCTTCCCCCTGCTCCGCCAGACGGCATGGCTGCTCACCGCGGCGACCATCGCGTTCAACGGCGCGGCGGCCTGGCCGGACCCGCTCGGCGTAGGCATGCACTCGGTGATCCCGATCCTCTTCGTCGTCTCGGTCGAGGCGGCCCGCCACGCGGTCGGCCGGATCGCCGACATCACCGCCGACAAGCACATGGAAGGCGTCCGCCTCACCCGCTGGATCCTCTCCCCCGTGCCGACCTTCCTCCTCTGGCGCCGTATGAAGCTCTGGGAGCTGCGCTCCTACGAGCAGGTCATCAAGCTGGAGCAGGAACGTCTCGTCTACCAGGCCCGCCTGCGCTCCCGCTTCGGCCGGGCCTGGCGCCGCAAGGCCCCGGTGGAGTCCCTGATGCCGCTCCGCCTCGCGCGCTACGGCGTCCCCCTGGGGGAAACCGCCCCGGCGGGCCTGGCGGCGGCGGGCATCCAGCCCATCCCACCACACCCGGCACATCCCCAGTCCCCGCCGGCTTCGCCTGCCCCTGCACCGCAACCGGCTCCCGCCCCTGCGGCAGTCACGAACGAGCGGGCGACAACCCGCCCCCACCCCCACACCCTCGGCCACACGGCTCCCGCCCGCACAGCACCAACCACACCCCCTCCCCGTACGGACACCTCTGCCAGCACGGATCCGGCAGACCACACGCCCCGCTCCAACGACACCACCTCACCCCACAACCAGGCCCCCGCTTCCGCCGCTCTGTCCCGCAGCCGCCCCCGCCCGCCCGAAGCCCGCGAGAAATACCGGTCAGGTATGTCGGCAGGTCAATCCTTTGCCACCAACCCAAAACCGCGCCATCAACGCGGAGAAGTACGCAAAAGCCCAGCCGGTGAAGACGAGACTCATCAGCATGAGAAAACAAAAACGCCCCTGCCTGATAAGAGGGAAGCAACACCAGCTTCCTCCCGGCCGGACCTCCAGCCGTCCGGTCACACACCGGATGAACACCCTCAGCACCGCCGCCGAGCCGACCGGACGCAGGGCAAAGACAGCCAACTCACCTCAGCCGACCGCTACTACCTCGCCTGGCACGCCTTCCTGCAACACCACGGCCGCGAACCCACACCCCAGGAACTCTCCACAGCCCTCGCCGCCAACAACGTCCTCGACACCACCCGCCAACCCGTCAAGCCCAAGACCCTCGCCCGCTACTACCTTCAATTCCGCATCTACACCGCATGGGCCCGCTACCGCACCACGACAGAAAACCCCGACCTCAACACCCTCACCGAGCAACTCACCCGCAAAGGCATCACCGCCCAGTACAACAAGCCCCTCCACCCCACCCACATCCACAAATATCTCCCGCACTTCCAACGCCGCTACAGCACGCTCCAACGGCAATCCGGCCTCCACCAGGCCTGATGAGATTCGGGCTCATCGCAGAAGAGGGTGCAGCCGGGACTGCCGGTTTTCCGAGGCTTAAGCTCCGTCCGGTGGAGATGTTCTGGATCATCACGGCAGCGGCCCTGTGGGGCGCCGGCACAGGCGTGCTCATACCGCGCGCCGCGTACCGGCTTTCCGTGCCCCCCGATGAGCCGTGGCGGACAGCGTGTCCTGCCGGACACCCCTTCGTCGGTGCCGGCAACGGATGGCTCGGGCGGGCCCGCTGCACCGACGGGGATGCGTACGGTCCGCGCACCCTCACCATCGCCGTCGTCGTCGCCATGGTCTGCGCGGCGTTGGCGGCCGCCGTCGGAGCCCGCCCCGAGCTGGTGGTCTGGCTGCTGCTCACCCCCGTTAGCGTGCTACTCGCCGCCGTCGACTTTGCGGCACACCGGCTGCCCGACGTGCTCACGTTGCCGCTCGCCGCGGCGGCGCTTGTGCTGCTCGGTGGTGCCTCGTTGCTCCCCGATGCCGAAGGGAGCTGGACGCCCGCGCTGCTCGGTTCCCTCCTTCTGGGAGCCTGCTTCTTGGTGCTCTTCCTCATCAGCAAGGGCTTCGGGTTCGGTGATGTGAAACTCGCCCTCGTGCTGGGCGCTGTCCTGGGCTGGTACGGCTGGCCCCTCCTCCTGATCGGGACTTTTGCCGGGTACCTGCTCGGCGCCCTGTACGGCATCGCCCTCATGCTCGCAGGCCGCGGTGGCCCGGCGACCAGGATCCCGTTCGGCCCGTTCCTGCTCGCCGGGGCATTCGCCGGCGTGATCCTGGGCTCGTACACCCAGTGAACCGGGCGTGAGCTGCGAGAACCTTCAACAGCCCCGATGGTGCTCGTCGGAATGTACCCATCCCTTGCTCTGAGCAGTTCCTGACGGCCGCTCCGCCTGAACATCGCACGAGGCCTTGCACCGGCAGATCGGCACCCGTGTACCGGTCTTGGACATGAGCAATCTGCCAGCGCCCGTGCGGCTCAACGCCGTCCTGCACGAGCTGCTGACCTCCTGTGACAACCCTGCAGGGACGGGCACGACGAAGGCCCCCGTCGCCGAGGGCCCGTCTACCACCGCTCACACGGAGAAGGAATCGCGACCATCGAGCCCCATGGGGCAAGCCCACAGGTCACCTCCGCTCGCGCGCAGAGCGCCTTATGAGCCCCAGATGTGAGCATCCCCCGGAATCCGCCCCTCGCCGACGCTACTGGTGCAGTGGGTCCCGCAGCATCGTGGCGAAGACCGGTGAGTCGGCGAATGGCTGCTGGGCGCCGATGTCCCGGTAGCCCCAGGATTCGTAGACCGCCTTCAGCCTGCCATTGGAGCGGGTGGGGTCGACGAGGAGGGTGGCTCGCTCCTCGGTGCGTTCGGCGAGCAGGGTTTCGTGCAGGAGGCGGGAGGTCCCCGCGCCCGCTGTGCCTCGGAACGCCTCGCGGACCAGGACCTCTTGGACAGCGAAGGTGCGGCTGCCTGTCTCGTGGGTGAAGTCGTCCGGCTGAGGCTCTCGCATTGAGGACCACCACAGCGATCCGCGCACGAGGGGTGAGCCGAAGATGTAGCCCGCTGGCTCGTCGTCCTGGTAGGCGATGATGACCTCCCAGCCGTCCCGGGACGTGTAGCTGGTTAGGCGCTCGTCGAATCGGTCCACGGCGTTGAAGGGGTCGTCCATCAGCCCGAATTGTGTGCGGACCTCCACGTGGATGTCGAGGATGAGCTGCCGGTGCTTGTCCACGTCGTCGGTGCGCAGGAGGTGCAGGGAGCCGGTGTCCGTCATGCGACCGCCGTTCGGTAGTAGGCCCGCCAGCCGCGGGCCTCGGGGTTTCGGGGGGCGAGGGTGGTGACCTGTTCGGTGAAGCGGTCCAGGAGACCGCGGACGCGGGCGTGCCGCATCATCCCGGCGGGGATGCAGTGCGCAGTGGCTACGGCCTGTTCGATGTCGTGTTGACCAAGCTGGGCAACGGCGAGGTTGGCGCGGAGGAGCGCCTTGTTCCGCTGGAGGTCCGGCCGCACGTACGCGAGGCTGCGGTGTGCGTGCTTCTCAGCCTCGGGCCAACGGGTGAGGCGCATGCTCGTGACCATGGCGAGGTGGTCGTGTTCGGCCTGGTCGTAGTAGTGAATCCAGGCCGGGCGGTGCTTGTTCGGGTCTGAGCGGTCGAGTGCCTTTTGGGCCAGGTCCAGGTAGCGCATGGCGCTCCTGACGTCGCCGAGTTCGGCCTGCGTGAGCGCTATGCGGGACATCGCGAGCGACGCGAACAGGGGGTCGCGCCGTGTGATGGAGGAGGCCCGCGCTTTCTCGGCTGCGGCCAGGGCGTCGGCAGGGCGGTCCAGGTTCCGGAACAGGACGCTCGCGTGACTCCATACGCGGAACTCGGTGGCGGGGTCTCCGGACAGGCCGGCGAGGCGGATGGTTCTGTCGAGGTGGTACTCCGCCAACTCGAAGCGTTCGCCGTCGATGGCTGCCCACATGGCGCTGTTGGAGAAGGCCGCGGCGACTGTGTACAGCTCGGAGCGGATGCGCGCTGAGGAGGTGTTCGCCTGCTGGAGGCTGATCACGTTGTCGGTGATGTCCTGGGCGCGCTTCTCCAACTCTGGGGTGCCGCCGTGCATGCTCTCTGCGGTGGTCCAGGCGACGAGTTCAGCCCGTAGCACCTCGACGTCATTGGAGTTGAGGCGGTGACGGCGGGGACCTGATGGCGTTGCCGTGGAGACACCGGCGGCGGTGGCCGCGGCTAGGAAGGTGCGGCGGTACAAGTCGTCGTCCTCGGATGCTGGGGAGAGGTTTGATGTCTTTCTCCCCCGGGATGCGAAGCCTAACTCTGTGGCTGGGAGACCCGTCAGCCTCTCCAGCGCAGTCCGCAGCAGAGCGTTGGGGGATCGGTGCTCTCCCTTGAGCAGCTTCCAGACGTGTCTTTCGTTGACTGTGCCGGGGTGGCCCGTCAGCTTCTCGATCTCTGTGTTGACCTGGGACGTCAGCTCCTTGACAACCAAGCCGTGCGCCGCCATCCATGATGCGAGCGCCTCGTTCCGTGTCCCCGACATGACGCAACGTTAGAGCGGCTCATCGAAGCGACGGGTAAAAGGATAGTCAAAACGGCAGGGTGCTTGCAGGCAACTTTCGGGTGTGACGGCAGCGACAGCGGCGGTGGTGCGGCTGTTTTCTGGATGCCCAGGACGAGCACGACCGTGGACCAGGGAGTCCCCCATGCCCCACCCCAGAGATTTAGAACCCGCCGTTCGTGTCGAGGTGCGCACGCCCGTGGAGGCCGGGGCCGGTGTGCTCGTGCACTCCGGCATCGACCGTGCCTTCGCGTCCTTCACCTGGCTTCTGGCTGCGGCTCAGGACAGGGCTGAGGCCAAGGCAGCGTGGACGAAACGAAACGGGATCGCGCTCCTGTGCTGTGGCGGCGTCTTCGGTGCGATCCGCATCGAAGCCAACCTGATCCACGCGGCGGCCGGCGCCAAGGACAGCGCGGAGGTCAACGTCTTCCTCGCGGCGGCGTTGCGTGGCGCTCCGGTCTTCCAGGACCAGCACGCTCACCGGTACTACGTCCTCGTGCCGAGGAGCACCGGGGAGCGCCAGGAGTGGAGGAGCGGCCGCCTCGCCCCGAAGGCTGAGTTCCTCGGGATCAACAGCGTTATCGGTGTTCCGCGACCAGACGCGACCGGGCCTGAAGAGCGCTCCTACTGGTGCGTGCCGCCCGAGGGGCCCGGCCTCCTCGCTGTCCCGGACATGGTCTCCCAGCTCGTCTCGATCGGCAGGCTGCGGCAGGTGGAGACGCAGCAGGCAGCCGACGGTTCCGAAGGCGCCACGCCGACGGCCTTCCGGGCATAGACCGGCGCCGGCCGTGCTCTCCCCTCGTACGGCACGGTCGGCGCCTTCCACCACCCCAACCCGCCATCGTGAGAGAGACATGTCCCGACCCCCTTCCCTCAGTTACAAGGGCCTTCCCGTCCCCTACATCGCCGCATGGAGCAACGAGCGCCTGCCGGAGCCGGCCGTTGTCCAGGCCGCCGACGGCATCGCATTCGAAGACGCTGTGGGCGCCAACGGACACGCTCAGGGCCGTGGCACGGCCGGGGTGCTGTGGAAGCGCTGGGCGCTGCGTCAGGGAGACGGGGCCGCGCTTTTTGACGTGGCGCATGCGCCCCGGCAGAAGCGCGCGATGCGGAAGCTGCTGTGTCAGGTGTGCGGAGGACCGTCGGACGAGAACGAGCAGGGCCGGCTGTGGCTGTTGGAGGACTACAGGGGCGTGGACGGCTGGCCCGAGCGGGAGGTCACGGTGCATCCGCCGTTGTGTCTCACGTGCGTGCCGTTGGCCGCGCGGCTGTGCCCGCATCTGCGGGAC
Organism: Streptomyces sp. NPDC057438; assembly: GCF_042802995.1. Taxonomy (NCBI): domain Bacteria; kingdom Bacillati; phylum Actinomycetota; class Actinomycetes; order Kitasatosporales; family Streptomycetaceae; genus Streptomyces; species Streptomyces sp. NPDC057438. The sequence goes on along the minus strand of NZ_JBHVDD010000042.1, from coordinate 37,920 downwards.
AGGGTCGTCGCGGTCCGGGCCCGCCGCGTCTTTCTCGACGGCGTATACGGCACGGTCTATGCCAGCAGTCGTGGGCCTTTCCCCGTCCCGGTCGGGAAGGAGGTCGTGTTCCCTGACGACTGGCGCAGGAAGTGGACGGTTGGCGCGCAGCTGGCCGCCACCCTCATGGACGTCACGGTCTTCGACCTGGACGAGCTGGGGATGGGCCCGGTTGCCCGAGAGGCGGCGAGCGCATGATGCCGCCCGGCGGTACGCCCGTCGTCTTAGAGGTTTCTGAGCACTCCCCCTTGCGGGGCACGCTGTTACCGGCTGGCGGGCTCTTGGCGCTCGCCTCCGGTCCGTCGCTGGCGGCCGGAACGACACGGGTCGTGCAGGCCGCGCCGGACGTGCTGGGCGAGTGGGTCCGGTTCGGCGGGGCATTGATCGTGACGGTCTGGCTCGCCGGGGTGGTCATCACCAGAACGTCACACGGCTCCCGCTGGCCGAAGCTGCTCGGGTTCGGCGTCGGCGGTGCGGTCTTCCTCTACACGACGACGCCGGCCTCGACCGCGCTCGCCCAGCACCTGGGTGACGCCGTGTACGGATGCGCCTTGGCGTGGCTGGCCGTCGAGGTGTGCCGCTCGCAAGGGGTTCGGCTGCGCCCAGGCTTTCCCGTCTCGGACACTGAGCAGCGGCGCCGGACGTGGATGGTCACCTCACTGTCGTATCTGATCTGCGTGGTCTCGGGCTTCCTGACCGCGCAGATCACGGCTGGCCTGCGGGCCCTCGGGGTCGACGACGCTCTCGTCGTGGGGCTGGAGCAGCGCTCCAGCATCGGTGTGGTGACGGTCGCGGACGGCGTTCTCGCGTTCGTCACGACGGTCGTCATCGAGGACGTCGTGATCGTGGCGGCGGTCGTCACCCTGCTCGCCGCTGGTCGCCGCCCGGCGTGGCAGATCTACGGCGTGGTCTGCCTCGTTGAGATCGCTCTCCACTCCTACATGGGCGCGGTCGCCCTCACGATCGCCTTGTACGCCGCGGGCCGCGTCTGGCTGTACCGGCGGTACGGGGGTGTCGTTCCTGTGGTGATCGGGCACTTCGTGTTCGACCTCACCGTCCTCGCCAACTGGCTGGCCGAAGCCCCCGTTCCACACATGCTGGCCGGGGGCCTCGCCGTCGCAGCGGTCTGCGGAGCCGCTCAGTTGCGGACGCCGCGCAGGGGAGGCGAGAGGTGATCCGGCGCATGGAGTCGAGGTGGGTCTTCGGCGACTGCCGGCTCGGGTGCCAGAGCACCGGCGTGCTGGTGACCTGGCTCGGCCCGGTGCAGTGGGACGGACAACACGCCCCGTTCATGACGTGCGGGCCGTGCCTCAGCCGCCTCCGGGCCCAGGCCGAGCAGTACTTCATCAAGCGGCAGCCAGCCGCCGCGTAGACGGCCGGCTGTCTTCGTCGCTGTCCCCTCCGGCAACGAAAGCCGGGACCCCACCAATACATCCGATAAGGACGGGTTTTCTTGAGCTCCATCCCACAGGCCCCGACGTCGGAGCCAGCGCGATGGCCGGCGACCGACGAGGTCATCACCGACGCTCTGCGCGGGCGGATCCTCCACGGTGCCTACGCCATCACAAGGCCGCTGCCCGACACGGCACGGCTTGCAGCCGAGTTCGGCCTGCCCAAGGAGGTGATCGCCACGGCGCTGCGGGCGCTCGCCAACGAGGGCACGGTGTGCGATGTGCCCGGTCAGGGGATGTTCGTCGCCCGGCTGCCCCGTCTTGAGTCTGCTGAGGCTGCAGCCGAGCGGGTGGAGACGATCCTGCGGACGCGGCTGGAGCACGGCGTGTACCCCGTCAGTACCTGGTTCCCGGCCCAGGCGAGGCTCCTCGACGAGTTCGGCGTGACCCTGTACGTCCTGCTCAACGTGATCGCCAAGCTCGTGGATGGCGGGCTCCTCAGCACAGTCACCTCCCGCGGCCGGATCGTCCTGGACCCGCAGGGCCCCAGACCCCGGCCTAAGGACACGAGGAGGCCGCCAAGGCGGAGCCGGAGCGGTACGTCCGCCGCGCGATCGAAGAGGGCGCGTATCCCCTGCACTCACAGATTCCGTCGCGGCAGAGCCTCGGGGAGAAGTACGGGCTGACCGCCTACCAGGCGGGGTTGGCCCTGAAGCCCCTCGTGAGCCACCTGGAAGAGGAACCAGTGGACGAGTACGACGACGCCGCCGCGGAGGTGGCCCGGAACTGGAGCGAGCCCCAGCCGGTCTCCGGGACCGAGCCGGGAACGGGAGGGTCGACGGCGCCGCTGGTGCCGTATCTCGGGGTGACGTGGACGCTCGACGGCCGGGACCCGCGCACGCCCGCCGAGGCCCGTCACCGGGTCGCCGAGGGGTGCCGCCTGTGGCGCGTCCCGATGCTGGTCGCCGACGACCTCACGCTGATCGTGTCCGAACTCGCGACCAACGCGGTGACGCACACGAAGAGTTCCGAGATCGAGGTGAGCCTCTACCTCACCGGCGAGCAGGTATCCGTGGCCGTGACCGACCAGAGCGCCTACCGGACGCTGTCGGCCCGCCAGGCCGGAGCGGACGCGGAGGGCGGCCGGGGGCTGGTGCTGGTCGAGGCCCTGGCGACCCGGTGGGAGAGCTTCCCCACCGCCTGCGGCACCGCCGTGCGGGCCCACATCGCCCTCCCCCCAGAACACCGCACAGCCCCCCACACCTTCGAGGACACTTTCGATGCACGCCACTGACGACACGCTCGCGCTCTCTGCCGTGCATGCGGCGGGACCGGCCCGCATGCAGGGCGCATACCTGCGCTGGACCTGGCCCGTGGGCCCCGGGACGGAAGATCTGGTGCGCACCGTCACGGAGGCGTTCACCCACTGGGGTTTCACGCCGTCTGTCGCCGACCTCCTCGGTGATCTCGCGTGGGAGTTCGCCGGGAGCTTCCGGAGCAGTCCCTACGTGAAGGTCGCCGTCGGATGGACCGATCACCAGGCGATGGTCAGCGTGCGCAGTGCCGAGAGCCTCACGAGCGCCGAGCCTGCGATGAGCCTCCAGCCCCGTCCCTCGACCTGGGGCGTATGCGGATATGTAGGCGGCACGGACGCGTTCGCCGTCGTCCGACTCGCGCGGCGGATTCCCCGGATCGACTGACCCAGAGCTTCCCGCCCCCGCCTGGGCGGGCAGGCGGGACCCGCCGGGCCATAGCCCGAGGGCCCCGCAGCACCACCCGTGCGGGCAGCCGGCCCGCACCACCACAAGGAAGAAGGAAAAGCCCATGGAAGCCAAGTCGCAGGCCGCCGCCAGGACCTCGACCACGCAGACGCCCGAGAACCTCGCCACCGAAGAGGTGGTCATCGCGGTCGACGTCGACGACGAGGAGTAGTCCTCACCACTAGTTCTCACCTGGGCGCCCTTCCCCGGCCGACGGTGGCCGGAGAAGGGTGCCCGCCCTTTCGAGGAGGTTTCAGCAGTGATCCATGTATTTGCCGGGCCGACCCTGTCCCGGCCTGAGCCGTTACTGACAGCGCCCCAGGTACGGTCCCGGCCGCCGGTGCGGCACGGCGACCTGTTCCCCGAGTCGGTCCCCGACGGCGACACGGCGGTGATCATCGACGGGCTGTACCACCAGGCCCCCGCGCTGCGGCACAAGGAAATCGTGGCGGCGATGGCCCGCGGGGTCCGGGTGATCGGGGCGGCGAGCATCGGCGCCCTGCGGGCGGCCGAACTCGCGCCGTACGGGATGCGCGGCATCGGCACCATCTACCGCGGGTACGCCGTCGGCGCCCTCTGCGGGGATGACGAGGTGGCGGTGGGGCAGGCCCCGGACGGCCGGGAGGAGTCACTGACGTGGCCGCTGGTCAACCTCAGGTACGTCCTGAAGACGGCTGCCGCGCGCGGCATCGTCGGCCCGGAGCGGGCGGTCCGGCTCCTGGCGGCACTGCGGGAGGTCTACTACCCGCAGCGCACCCGGGCCGCGGTGCGGGCCGTGTCCCGCAACTGCGGCGAGGAGCAGTTCGACCGGTGGCTGACCGAACGCCGCCGGCGCAACCCGCACTTCGGTGACCTCAAGCGGGCCGAGGCACTCAGCGCGGTCCGGGCCGCCCTGCGCAGCCCGCACCGCGGGGCCCCTGCCGAGGAGCCGCAGGTATGGCGGACGGTGCACTTCCAGCGCTGGTCAAACACCTTCGCCCGCTCACGGGTTGACGGGCTGGACCTGGCCACCGAGGACCGGCTGATCTATCAACAGGCGTTCGCCCCGGAGTTCACGCGGACGTGGACGGCCTACCTCGAACACCGCTCGCTGCGTCCCCAGCACGGGCCGGGACTGCCGCTCGGCGCCCGGCTGCAGCAGGTCACCGGCCAGGGCGGGTCTCTCGCCGCGCATCAGGTGTTCCACCCGGCCATCGACCTACGCGACGAGGAGACCGTGGCCCTGCTGCTGGCCGAGGAGACACCCGAGGACCGCCAGGCGGTCGCCCGGTACGCCGAGGCCCTGAACCGGGTGCGCCGCAGTGTGGCGGGGTTCTCGACCGCGGCCGTGTGCGACGACCTCACCGGCCGCACGCTCCGGCAGATCTGGCGGTGCCCGGCCGGTGATTTCGACACCGTCGCGTCCGCGCGGGGACTGGTCAGCGGGGCCCGCGCCGTCGAGGCGGCGAAGCGGCTGATGCCCGGATTCATGGACGAGCGGACGGAGGCGGCCCGTTGAGGCGCGAGGACGACATGGTGGTCCTGCCGGGCACCCTGCGGGCCCGGGGGCCCGAGGAGACATGGCAGGCCCTGGCCCCCTATCTGCCGGGGTTCGGGATCACCCGCGTGGCCCGGCTGACCGGCCTGGACTGCATCGGAGTGCCGGTGTGGACGGCGATCCGGCCCGGCTCCCTGACCCTGGCCACCTCCCAGGGCAAAGGCCTGACCGACGGCCTGGCGCGGCTGTCGGCGGTCATGGAGGCCATCGAGCTGTGGCACGTGGAGCAGCCCCTGCCCATCGCCGCGGCTGGCCCGGCCGCGGAAGTCGCCCCCGACTGCCCCGTCGCCGACCTGCCGCTGACCGTCCCCCACAGCGCGGATGTACTCGCCCGCATCGCGTGGGAGTGGACGCCCGGCACCCACCTGATCAGCGGCGAGCCGGCCGTGGTGCCGGTCGATCTGGTCCGCCGCCGCGCCCAGCGGCCCGAGTGGGCCCCTGATCTGCTGCGGGCGACCAGCACCGGCCTGGCGTGCGGCAGCACCCGCGACGAGGCGCTGTTGCACGCGCTGTACGAGGTCGTCGAGCGCGACGTGCTGTACCGGGACGGGTGGAGCGGCGGGCGGAACCGGATACTGATCGCCCCGCACACCGTCACCGACCCCGATGCCCGGGAGGTGATCAACCGGCTCCTCGACGCAGGGATGGGTCTGGAACTCTTCCTCGTCGACGGGCCGTACGGGCTGCCGGTGTGCGTGGCCTACCTGTGGTCGGAGGACCACCCGCAGGTGTTCGCCGGCGGCGGCTGCCACGCCGGCCCCGGCATCGCGGCCACCCGCGCCCTGACCGAGGCCGCCCAGTCCCGCGCGGCCGTCATCGCCGGCACCCGCGACGACCTGCCCAGCGACAGCCCCGATTTCGGCAGCCTGCCGCACCGGCCGGCCACAGCACGCTCGGCGATGCCGTGGCCGCAGGCGACAGCCCACTTCCCGTCGCCCCTAGGCGGGTTCACCGGCCACATCGGGGAGGTGGCCGAGCGGATCGAGATCGTGACCGGACACGACCCGGTGGTCCTGGACCTGTCCGCGCCGGGCCTGCCCGTCCACACGGTGCAGGCCGTCTGTCCCGGCACCCGCTCACGGATCAGGAGGGCGATGCCCCGATGACACACCCCACCACTCACCAGCCCGCGCCCCTGCCGCCCGCCAGCCCGGCGGACCACTTCGACGCGTTCCACGCCGCGCGGGCCCGCACCGATCTCGTCGCCCGCCTGTACGAGGCGGCGATGGGCGAGGACTACCCGCACGAGGTCAACGCCTCCAGCTCGTGTGACTGGCCGCTGCTCGGGCTGATGACGACCCGGCTGCGGATGCGTCCCGGGCAGAGGCTCGTGGACGCGGGATGCGGCACCGGCGGGATCGGGCTGTGGCTGGCCCGCGCCCTGAACGCCCGTCTGGAGGGCATCGACATCTCACCCGTCGCCCTCGCCCGCGCGACCAGGCGCCGCAGCCGGTTCGTGCCCGCCGACCGCGCCGCCTTCCACGTCGCCTCAATCGACGCAACCGGCCTGCCCGACCGTCATGCCCACGGCATCGTCTGCGTCGACGCCCTCAGCTTCACCCAGGACCGCGGCGAGGCGGTCCGCGAGCTGGGCCGCATCCTCGCGCCCGGCGGCCGCCTCACCCTCACCCGGTCCCTGCGCCCGGGCGCCGAACCCGTGTGGGAGGAGCAGGCCCATGCGGCCGGCCTCACCGTGGAGCACGTCGACGAACGCCTTGGCGAGCCGGCCATGTGGGAGCGGCTCTACCGGCTGTGGCTCGCGCACGCCGACGACCTGCACCGCGAACTCGGCGACCAGGCGCGGTTCATGCTCCACGAGGCGCGCCGGATGCTGCCCGCCCTGAACGGCCGCCGCGCGGTACTGCTGACCCTGCGACGCCCCCCGACGCCACACGTAGAGGACGAGGAGGCCGATAGGATGCCCGAGCCCGGCCGCCTGGCGGAGGGCACTGTGACCAGCGAGAGGACCCCGCAGTGAGCCAGCGCAAGCACAGCCGCGCGGCGGTGTTCTCGGCCGGGTCCTGGGGCACGGCCGTCGCCAAAATCATGGCGGACGCCGGCAGCCGGGTCACCGTGCACGCCCGCCGCCCCGAGATCGCCGATGCGATCAACACCGCCCACCGCAACCCGGCCTACTTCCCCGAGACCGAGCTTCCCGCTCTGCTCACGGCCACGACCGAGCCGGCGGCAGCCCTGGACGGCGCGGACTTCCTGGTCCTGTCCATTCCCGCGCAGGCTCTGCGCGAGAACCTGACCGCGTGGGCGCCGCTCATCGCAGCGGACACCGTGGTCGTGTCGCTGATGAAGGGCATCGAGACCGCAAGCGGCAAGCGCGCCAGTCAGATCATCGCCGAGGTGACCGGCATCGGCGCGGAGCGGATCGCGGTGCTGTCCGGGCCGAACCTGGCAGGCGAGATCATGCAAGGCCAGCCGGCAGCCGCCACCGTCGCCTGCCCGGACGCTACCGTCGCCCGACGCGTCCAGACAGCCTGCCTCACCCCCTACTTCCGGCCCTACACCAGCACCGACGTCGTCGGCTGCGAGATGGGCGGCGCGGTCAAGAACGTCATCGCGCTCGCCGTGGGCATCGCGGCCGGCATGGGTATGGGCCACAACGCCACCGCCATGCTCATCACCCGCGGACTGGCGGAGACCACCCGCCTGGCCGTGGCCATGGGTGCCAGCCCGGTCACCCTCGCGGGACTGGCCGGACTCGGCGACCTCGTGGCCACGTGTTCCTCACCGCGTTCACGCAACCGCACCTTCGGCACCCACCTGGGCCAGGGCATGAGCGTCGAGGAGGCCACAGCCGCCACCCGGCAGACCACCGAAGGCGTCAAGTCCGCAGGGGCCGTCCTCGAACTCGCCCGCGCCCACGGCGTCGAGATGCCGATCACGGACATCGTCTCTGCACTCCTGCACGAGAAGGTCACGCTCGATGAGGCCGCCGCCGCACTCATGCAGCGGCCCCCCAAGCCCGAGCACTGACCCCCGGGCGCCCCTCGCGCGGCGCCCCTCACCACGTCACCCTCCCCATCACGGAGGCCCCTTTCCCATGCACGCGTCTGTGCTGTCCGCTGTCCAACTCGCCGTCACCGCCGGCCTCGTGGGCTGGATGCTCACCGGGTTCACTCACCTGCCCGGCAGGTGGCTGCGCTGGAGAATGTTCTGCCGCGCCCGCTTCACGATCATCACCCTCGACGGCACCAGGAACGGCCGCACCGAACCGGTGAACCCCTACCGCTACCTCTCCCCGGGCAGCTTCCTCCTCAGCCCCGAGCGGCTCCAGGCGATCATCACTCACCTGACCCGCCCCGGCGGTTACGACCGCATCGACGGCCGCGGCCGAGTCCTCTGCGCGCAGGGCGAGCAGCCGATCGAGGTGATTGACAGTGTGGTTCGTTGACGCCCTCGCCTCCGGGTTCCAGCACCCCACCGATCCCGGACGGCTCCACCTGTTCCGCATCCTCTACGGCACCGTCTGCACCCTGCGGTTCGCCCTCTCCTTCGGCCAGGGCGGATGGGACCGGTTCACCCCCGGCTCACTCAGCACCCACACCGCCGAGCAGCGTTACGGCCCCGTGCGGGCCCGGTGCCTGACCGGCGCCTACCGGCCCGTGCTGATCGCCCGCACGATGGCGGCCGCCGCCCTCGCGGCGGGTCTGGCGCCCCGGGCGGCGCTCGTGATGGTCCTGGCCGGTGCCGCGATGGAGCTGTGCTACCTCAAGAGCCCCAACGCCGTGCGCTACACCCTGCTCACCGGCGGCTGCCTCCTCGTCGCCGGCGACCTCGGCCGCGGACCGGGGATCGAGCACGGCTCCAGCACGGCCAACACCTGGGCACTGTGTCTCCTCGTGCTGATCACCACCGACGTCTACTGGAACAGCGCCTGGCACAAACTCACCTCCCCACAGTTCCGCACCGGCCTCTACCTGGCCCAATGGGTCCACACCTACACCCAGGTCAAAGACCGGCTTCCCTACCGGAGCCAGCACGCCATCCCCGCCCCCGTCCGCCGCCACACGGGCAACCTCAACAGTCGTGACGTCCGGATGTGGCGCCTGGTCGCCGCGACCGTCATCACCGCGGAAATCGCCCTGCCACCCGCCCTGCTCATCGAACAGACCATGCCCTACGCCATCGCCGCCGGCATCACGATGCACATCGCCTTCACCTGCCTCAAACCCCGCCAGCTCATCACCTTCTCCGGCCTCACCACAGGCAGCTACACCGCGTTCGCCGCCTGAGCGCTCGCCGACAGACGCAGTCGCGCCCCGCCAGACCCCTCACGGGAAACCGGCGGGGCACGACTGCATCCGGGCCCCAGCCGGCTTCGGCCGCTCATAGACAGCCCCGCCCTTAAGACGGGTGGTACGCGCTCACCAGCAGGGTGTCGGCGGTGCGAGGCCCGCCGGTGGCGGCGGGCAGCACGTCAACAGTGATGTCGGTAAATCCGGCCTCGTCGAGCAGCTTGGTCCACACGTGCTCCTGGAGGACCCAGCGGCGCATTGTGGTGGTTCGGCCGTCCGGTGTCTTTGCCGGAATGTCGGCGGCCGTGGCATCGGGCTGGGCAGGTGCCCCGTTCAGGTAGTGGGCGAGGGTTGCGAACACCAGTCGTCCGCCCGGCTTGAGGGCGGCGGCCGCCGCAGGCAGCAGCTCGCGCGGGTCGGTGAAGTCCACGGCGCCGAAGACGCTGTACAACACGTCGTACGCGCACGTCATCGCCTGCAGGTGGGGCACCGCGTCGGACTGCACGATGCGCAGGCGCGGAGCGAGGTGGGCATAGAGGTCGGCTGCCATGGCGTGCTGGGCGGGCGAGGCGTCGACGGCGACGATCCGGGCCGGCTGGTGATGGACGGCCAGGTGCGCTGCATGCCGGGATGTGCCGGCGCCGAGGTCGCCCACACAGCGGCCGGTCACCTCACCGAGGACCTCGGGACCGGGCCCGGCGTCCTGGCCCCAACTCCAGTAGAAGGTGCCGGGAACGGCGCGGTCACTGGTGGCGCGGGCGCGGCCGTAGTGGTGCCAGAAGTCTGCGGTGCTGGTGGTCACCCGGACCATCCTGGCGGCCGCAACCGGGCCGTGGGCCGGTTCGCCGAAATCTCACCCGGGCGTGCCGTCGGGCCCCAGCCGTGCGGCCGGGGCCCGAGGAGCTCGTAGCTGCGGCGTGATCAGTGCGAGTCGCTGCCGGGGTGGCACGGGCCGCAGTCGGCGGCGTCCGTCCACAACGGCAGGTCGACCTCCCAGCCGTCGGCGGCGACGATGTGGGCCGTCTTGATCACGGAGCCGTCGTTCTTCATGTCCACCTTGGGCACGTGGTGCAAGAACTGTCCGCCGTTGAACTTCTCGCACAGCTCGGCGTACGCGACCGTGTCCAGGATGACCGTGTGGACGCCGATGTCGACGAGCTTGCTGGGCGCCAGCCCCAGCCGCTCGCCCCGGTGGTTCATCGCGGTCAGCAGGTAGGCGTAGCCCTGACCGAGGACCCGGGCGGCCATGACCGAGTCGTAGGGCGCTGTCACGTTGGCTGACGGGATGAGATGATCTTCTTCGTGATCGTGGTGGAGGGGGATTGTCTTTGGCGAGCACGTCACCGTCGTACAAGGGGCACCGCTACCCGGTCGAGGTGATCTCCCACTGTGTGTGGCTGTACTTCCGCTTCCCGCTGTCATTCCGTGAGGTGGAGGAGCTGATGCTCCAGCGCGGCGTGATCGTCTCCTATGAAACGGTCCGGCGGTGGTGCCGGAAGTTCGGGCAGGCCTACGCCGACGGACTCCGTCGCCGCCGGCCCCAGCCCGGGGACAAATGGCATCTGGACGAGGTGTTCATCAAGGTCAACGGGGAGCGGAAGTACCTGTGGCGGGCCGTCGACCAGGACGGCAACGTGCTCGACATTCTCGTGCAGAACCGCCGGACAAGGCCGCGGCCCGGCGCTTCCTGCGCCGTCTGATGAAGAAGACGAGCGCGGTGCCGAGGGTGGTCGTCACGGACAAGCTCCGCTCCTACGGCGCCGCCCACCGCGAGGTCATGCCCTCGGTCGAGCACCGTTCCCATAAGAGGTCCTAACAGAAGTTGTTGATCAAGTGACTTTCGACTTGGGTGGTCGTTGGTCTGGTCGTGGGGAAACGTCAGTCGCGGCCGTGGATCGTGTCGGACGAACTGTGGTCGCTCATCGAGCCGTTACTGCCCGAGCCGGGACCGAAGCTGGTGGCGGGCCGGCCGCGGGTGCCGGACCGACAAGCCCTGTGCGGGATCCTGTTCGTGCTGCACACGGGCATCCAGTGGGAGTACCTGCCCCAGGAACTGGGCTTCGGCTCGGGCATGACCTGCTGGCGGCGCCTGGCCGCATGGAACGAGGCCGGTGTGTGGGAGAAGCTGCACCTGGTGCTGCTGAAGAAGCTGCGGTCGGCGAAGCAGCTGGACTGGTCGAGGGCGGTGATCGACTCCTCCCACGTGCGGGCGGCCCGACGGGGCCCAAAAGCGGTCCCAGCCCGGTCGACCGCGCACGGCCGGGCAGCAAGCACCACGTCCTTGTCGACGGGCAGGGCATCCCGCTCGCGGTGTCGCTGACCGGCGGCAATCGCAATGACGTCACTCAGCTGATCCCGCTGCTGGACAAGATTCCACCCGTGGCCGGCACGGTCGGGCGGCCGCGGAGACGGCCGGACATGCTCTTCGCGGACCGCGGCTACGACCACGACAAGTACCGGCGACTGCTGCGGAAACGCGGCATCCGGCCCGCGATCGCCGAACGGGGCTAGCCACATGGCTCCGGCCTGGGCATCTTCCGCTGGGTCGTCGAGCGCACCATCTCCTGGCTCCACGGCTTCCGTCGCCTGCGCATCCGAGCTGGGAACGACGCGACGACATCCATGAAGCCTTCCTCGGCCTCGCCACCTGTCTCATCACCCACCGACACGTCCAACGCCTTTGTTAGGACCTCTAAGGGCCTGAACAACCGGGCCGAGAACAGCCATCAGCCCACCCGGCAGCGTGAACGCGCGATGAAGGGCTTCCGCAGTACCGGTGAAGCCCAGCAGTTTCTCTCCGCGTTGGCCCCGGCGTCCTATCTCTGACCCACGGTGCGAAGTAGCCGCTACAGCTTGAACGCGGGGTGAGCGTGATACTCAGGTGGTCGCTCCCGGCCACGCCTTCGTCTACGGGGTGCCGTCGGCGCCGGAGTCGCTGCCGTTGAGGTTGCCGACCTTGCGGCGGTAGCGGCCCTGGGCGGCCTGCTCAGACTCGACGCCGAGCGCGGCAGCGATCTGTTTGAACGTCAGCACCGGCTTGCCCGTGCGGGTGCTGGCTGTGCGAGCGGCCAGCAGCAGAGCGGCCTCCAGGCCCTCCAGATCGGCGCGGGCGACCTGGAGCAACGCGAGCGCGGCGGCGATGTCGTCCGCGCGGTCCTCGGGCACCTCCGTGAGGCCCGCGATCTCCCTCCAGCGTGTGTTGGTGGCGAACACGCGCTGCGCCTGATGGGCATGGACGGCGTGCAGCAGCACGGCGACCGACGCCTGCGGCGTACGGTTCTGGATCTCGGGTGCGACGTCGGCGTAGTCCTCGGAGAGCCGGGCAAGCAGCCGGGCCTGGTCCTCGTCCATCACGTACGGGATCGGCCGGGGTGGACGAGCGGGCTTGTCAGTGGTCGTCATGCCGCTCACTCTCTCGGCACAGCATCATGCTGACAACGCCACACTGTCAGCGCAGCGTTGCATCCCAGGGGCGCACGGGCGCGCAGGGGGTATCGAGGTGAGCCCAAGAGGGGCCATGGGATGATCTTGAAGCTGTGAGGGCCCGGCCCAACTTGGCGAACAAAATTGATGCCTTCAGGACGAAGTGGCTTCCGACCTGGGAGACGGTGCAGGCCTTCGGCCGCTTCGCTGGGCACCCGTACCTTCAGATCGAAGGGCTACGGACGTCCCCGGCCTTGATACTGGACCAACAGAACAGCCAGCAACGCTAAGCACTTGATCTTCGCTTCGGCCTCCGGTCAGCCGTCCTCGTCCGGAGCGTCGGCGAAGATTGGGTGTAGCGGCACCCCTGCCGCTATGCGCGCCTGACTGAACTCCTCGTCTGCTGGGCCATTCAGCATGTACGTGTTGCGGAGCAGCGGCACCGGCCAGTCGGCCGTGCGCATCGCCTCGGGTTCGGTCACACCGGCCATGGCCGCCCATGTTCTGAGGTCGCGCAGAGCGGCGTCCGCCGCGGCAGCGGTCATGTTCGCCGTGCACACCAGCCATCCGTCATCGGCGAGTTCTTCCCCGGCGGCGCATTCGGGGCTTCCTTTGGACGGCCCAAGCGGCTGGTCCGTCCCGACGACCAGGACGCGGGCGCCGTCCATGCGGGCGAGGGACAGCACCACTCGGGACATGTCCGCCTGAGCTTGCACCTCACCGGCGCGCCGCGACCACCCGGTCCCACAGTGCCGCCGCTGGTACCTCGTCGAGGTTCACGGTTTCACTATGGCCGCCTTGTGGCATCCGGTCTGCTGGGCGCTGTCACGTTGGTTGACTGGATGGGATGATCTTCTGGTTGATCGTGCTGGAGGGGGCTGTTCGTGGGGGCCGTGCCGCCGTCGTACAAGGGCCACCGGTACCCGGTCGAGGTCATCTCCCACTGCGTGTGGCTGTACTACCGCTTCCCACTGTCGTTTCGCGAAGTCGAGGAGCTCATGCTCGAGCGCGGGATCGTCGTCTCTTACGAGACCATCCGCCGCTGGTGCGCCAAGTTCGGGCAGACCTACGCCAACGCCCTGCGCCGCAGGCAGCCCCGGCCTGGTGACAAATGGCACCTGGACGAGGTCTTCATCAAGATCAACGGGCGGTTGCGGTACCTGTGGCGGGCCGTCGACCAGGACGGGATGCTGCTCGACATCCTCGTACAGAACCGGCGGGACACCGCCGCGGCCAAACGCTTCTTCCGCCGCCTGCTGAAGAACGCGGGTGCGGTGCCGCGGGTGATCGTCACCGACAAGCTCCGCTCCTACGGCGCGGCCCACCGCGAGGTCATGCCCTCCGTCGAACACCGGCAGTCGAAGTACCTGAACAACCGGACCGAAAACAGCCACCAGCCCACCAGACAACGCGAACGGGCGATGAAACGCTTCCGCTCCGTGGGCGGGGCCCAGCGGTTCCTGTCCGCGTTCAGCGGCATCTCACCCCACTTCCGGCCCCGCCGCCATCTGATGACCGCTGCTGGCTACCGAGCCGAGATGACCGTCCGCTTCGCGATCTGGGAGCAGATCACCGGCGTTGCCGGCCTGCCCACCGCGCCGTAAGCACACAGCCGGAACCCGACTCCACCACGCCCCGGCACACCGTCAGACAACCCCACGCCCAACAACGTGACAACGCCGTGCCGTTCCCGGGGCCGCAGAGCTTTCACCAAGCCCGGCGCTGGCCCCTGGCACTGAAGCGCGGCCAGTGAAACACCGTCGCGTGTTTCACTCCTGAACTGCAGCGATGCCTCGGGAAGGGGATCCAGGCACCCGTGTCGCACCTCGCGTTGCAGGCGTGCCCAGGTCCAGACAGAGAGAACCGCCGACAGCACGAAGCCCCGGGCGATGACGCCCGGGGCCTCTCAGTGCACTTCGCTTGACCGTCCGGTTCAACGACCAACAGCGACCGGTGTCACGCCCAGCGCACGTCCAGCTCCGTGAGCGCAGCTGTCCAGGAGCGGTTTCTCGTATCGGTTGGTGGTGGGGGAGAGGCCGGGGCGGGCGCGGTGCTGGCGTGCGGGGTGGCGCCACCGGCCGGAGGCGTCGCGGGTGTGTGTGCTGCTTGTGCGGGTGGACGACCTGGTGGGTTTCGGTGAGGCCGGCGAGTGGTTGGCTGCCCTGCCCCGGCCGGTATCGGCATGAGGCTGTGGCTTCTTCCGGAGTTCTGGTGTGTGTGCCGTTTCCGGCTCGCCCGCGGCTTAGGTGAGCGCGGGGGCTGTTACTCACTTTCGGGTGACGGCTCGCATGGTGGCGGGGTGGAGTGGTGTGGCGCTGCGGGGACTGGGGCAACTCCTGCACGGGGGTGGGGTCGTGCTGGGTCGTCAACGCCGGGGGGCAGCGGCATACGTGGATGATGCAGTTGAGAGTCACAGAAATATGGGCAATAGGTAACACGGTCCATGTTTTCGCCTCAACTCCTGCACGAGGTGGACAGGGTGTGTGTGGGCGGCCGGCCGGTCGCCACCCGCACACCGCTACGATTCCTACGGGTGGCCGTGAAGGCCGCTTGCGGGGAGAGGTGCCCGCAACGATGAGGGGGACTTCTTGTCCGCTTCCGCTTCTGACACCGCCCGTCGTCTGGCCGCCGCAGCCCTCGCGGCCGGTGCTCTGGTCTCGGTGGCGGCCATGCCGGCGTCCGCGGCCGGCCACGCCCGCCCGCACCACCCGAGGGTGGAGATCTCGGCTGTTCAGTACGACTCCCCGGGACGCGACGACCGCTCCAACCGTTCGCTGAACAAGGAGTGGGTGGAACTCACCAACACCACCCGCAGGGCGGTCAACCTCGACGGCTGGACCCTCCAGGACGACTCCGGCCGCACCTACACCTTCGACCACTACCGCCTGGCCGGCCGCGCCACGGTCCGTATCCACACCGGTGAGGGCCGCGACACCCTCACCGACCTGTTCCAGGACCGCCGCCACTACGTCTGGGACAACCGCTCCGACACCGCCACCCTGCGCAACGACCGCGGCCGCTTCGTCGACGACGAGTCCTGGGGCCGCGACCGTCACCACGACCGCGGCGACGCCCGCCACTGACGCTGCCCACCGCGTGGACGGCTGACCATGCCACCCGCCCACGCACGTGAGACGGCGGCGCGCCCGGGCCATGGCGGCCCGGGCCTGGAAGCGCGCTCGATCCGGCACTCGGCGCGTCCGAGGCCGAAGCCCTCCTCTCGCTGTGGCAGAGGCACGCCGACGCGGAGTAGCGTCGTGTCCGCGAAGGCGCACGGCCGTACGCGCCCAGCGACGTTCTCGACCGGGAGGCCGCCCGGCTCGTCGTGGACGCCATCGGCGCCGACCCCGCGCTGACGGCGGAGCTGGTTGGCTCGGCCCGTCGGCTCCCGCCATGGCCCGACACCGTGGCGGGGCTCGACCGGCTGGCCGAGCGGTACCGGCTGATCGGACTGTCGAACGCGAGCCGGACATCCCTGCTGGAGCTCAGCGCCCACGCGGGTCTGCGGTGGTACACGGCTCTGTCCGCCGAGGAGGCCGGCACCTACAAGCCTGACCCGTCCATCTACCGGCTGGCGGTCACCGCGTCCGGGCGACCGCCGGAGCGGCTGCTCATGGTCGCCACCCACGCCTGGGACCTGCGCGGAGCGCAGCGCCACGGCCTGCGCTGCGCGTATGTCGCCCGGAGCGTCGGCGATCCGCCCGCCACCGCGGACAGGTTCGACCTGTACGCCGATGACCTGGCCGATCCGGCCGGCCAACTGGACTTCGCGGACGGCGTGTTGGGCTGAGGGCGGGGTCGTGGCTTGTCGCCGTTCCGCCAGGACTCGGTCCGGTCATGCTGCGGTCAGATACGCGTGTCCGAGCGGCCGGCTCGCGCGGCCGAGGACGCGGGTGGCGACGCGGACGCGGGACGCGGTGGCCGCGCAGCGGAACGCGTGGAGTCGGTGGAGGATGGCCTCGCGCTGCGCGGCGGACCCCGGAGGGCCGTCGAGCGTGAGGTCCATCCGGTGGCGTTCCTCGGCCGAGCCGTCGAGGGCGAGGTGGGTGACGTGGAAGGCGCACAGCAGTCGGCCGGTGGCCGGCTGGAGCAGCAGGCGGCAGCTGATGTGGCTCTCGGGGTAACGGACGTCGATCATGTCGTCCACGCAGGACACCTGGAGTGCGGAGGTCACGCGGGGGTCGCCGATCAGGAGGGCGAAGCGCGGTGCGAGGCCACGGACGAGAGCGGGGCGTGGCCGGGACCGTACCGGGGTGGGCTGGCTCATGCGGGTACTCCTCGAAGCTCGATGCCGTGTGACGCCATGTCGTCTGACGCCAAGCGTGGGGCGGGCCGGTGCGGCGGTACGGGGTTGGGAGTGGGCTGCGGGTGCGGGCTAGGTGTGTGGGCTAGACATGTGGGCTCATGGCGCGGGCGCCTTCGGGAGCCGGACGGCCGCTGTCGGCCGGTACGGCGGGACTTCGCAGCCGGGCGCTCATGGCCTGGCCCAGGCCGTCGGGCCCGGTGTGGGTGCTGTTCCATCGGGCGGAGTGGTCGAGGCCCTGCCGGACACCGTCCTGGTGGACGGTGTCGAGGGTGCGCTTGATGCCCTCCATGACGTGTGCGGGATGCCGGCGCAGGTCGTCGGTCAACTGCCGGGCGGCGTGGTGCAGGGCTGCGGGGTCGGCGAACACGTCGTTGACCAGGCCGATACGGTTCGCGCGTTCGGCGTCGATGGTGCGGCCGGTGAACGCCAGCTCGCGCAGATGTCCCTGGTTGACCAGCAGCGGGAGTCGCTGGAGCCCGCCCAGGTCGGCCACGACGCCCAACTCGGCCTCGGGCAGCGCGAAACGGGCCTGCCGGGTGGCGTAGCGGATGTCGCAGGCGCTGACCAGTTCCAGGGCGGCTCCGGTGCACTCGCCGTCGATGAGGGCGACGACCGGCTTGGGGCAGTCGGCGACGGCGGTCACCGCCTGCTGGAGGAGGCGTACGTCGGCGTCCATGAAGGAGCGGTCCCGTGCGCGCTGCGCACGGCGGAGTCGTACGACGTACCAGCGCAGGTCCATGCCGACGGAGAAGGTTCTCCCCTCGCCGGTGAGGGCGATGGCGCGGATGTGGTCCCGGTGGCGGGCCTGCTCCATGAAGTCGCGCAGATCGTCCCAGAAGGAGCCGCCGAGTGCGTTCCCCTTGCCGCTGCCGACGATGGTGACGAGGGCGAGGCCGTCGGCCACGGTGACATGGAACGGTGTGTCGCTCATCGACGGCTCGCGACGGCCGCGACGGCGGGCCCGGCTGCGGCCGGGGCCGGCACGGCGGGAGTCATCCGGTAGAGCACCTCCGGAGGATGGGCGTGCGCCTCGTCGGCGGGGAAGTCCTCGCTGCGGAAGAGGACTTCGGTGTGGACGTCGAGTCCGCGCTCGTGGGCGAACCTGCGCATCATCAGGGCGACGGCGCGGTTGCCCGGGTTGACCGTGGTCTCGAAGCAGGTGGCTCCGTGGCCGGCGGCGCGGTCGGCCAGCTCGTGCATCATCCGTACGGCGAGGCCGGGCGCGTGGTGATCGGGAGCGACGGCCGACTGCCAGGCCATCAGGGTGTCGGGCCGGGACGGGCGGATGTAGGCGGTGACGAAGCCGGCGATCCGGCCGTCGTCGGTCGCCGCGACGATGGACATGTCGGCGAAGTCGCGGAACCAGAGATTGTAGTAGTAGAGGCTGTTGGTATCGAGGATGTCGGAGTCGCGCACCAGCCGCCATACCGCCGGGGCGTCCGCCAGGCGCGGGCTGCGCAGGGTGAGGTGAGGGGCGTCGGAGTCGGTCATGGGAGCCTTTCAGGGATTCGATGGCACGGCAAAGAATGCAAGGGGAAAGTTCTTACCGGAATTTTGCTCCGCGCTGGGAACGGCGTGTGGGCCGCGTCAAACCGCGCGAACGCGTGCCTGCCGGCGCCCGGAGAGTCCTTTCTCCCGGGGCGCGCAAAGACGTGAAAACTGTCTAACACGGGGAATGCGGATCACGCCAGGACCTTCGGGATATGTGTACACCACAGGGTCCCCGTGTCAGTCCCGGGGAAACTGCCGAAAACTGTCTCTGGCTGGTTTCCGCGAGGCAACGAAGATCTTCGGATGACCGGCGTGACGCTTCGGGCGGTTCGTTGTGCAGGTGGTGGGCGCGGGTTAACGGCTTGTCACTAGCTGCTTCCGCGGAACGGTCGACATCCGGTCGAACGATCTTCACCCGCCGGTTTGAAATGGACAAGATCCTTCCGCTGTTTCCTTTCGGACACTCCTCGATGTGTTCTGCATGGATACCGTTAGCCTGGCTAGTCGTATTTTCGATCACGTCAACTCGACGGACGGTCCTGCCGAGGCGGGAACAACGACGAATGGAACGATTTCTGTATGAGGAGCATGTCCTGGCGCGGAACCCTCTTCGCCGAGCCCGCCTTCTCAGGACGCCTGTGTTGTCGTGCCGCCCTCGTCGAGTCGTGAGAAGCCACCAGAAAATCCCGTACCGCGTTTTCTAGAACACCGGGCCGGCACACCGTGCTGCTGTGCGCAGTCCGCGCACTCTGCCCACCGTGCACCGAGGCGTGGCCCGTCGGCCGCGCCCGGTACGCCCACCCGGCACACCCGCCCGCACCGAAGGCGACGGCGACCACGCGCCCGTAGAGACGGCGACCGCGGTCACACGCCTGCCCACCATCCCCACCTTTCCGCAGCCGTACGCGGAGGAGACCTTCACTGATGACCACGAACGACGTCCTGCGCGCCCTGACCCCGCTGATCCGGGCGCGCACCGAACACCCTCCCGCCGAACCGGCCGCCGTGACGCCCGAGACCCGGCTGGAACAGGACCTGCGCATGGACTCGATGGCGATCGTGCACGTACTGGAGGACATCGAGGACTCCTACGGCGTCACCATCCCCGACGAGCGGCTCGCTGCCGTCTACACGGTCGGAGACCTGGTGGACATCGTGCGGACCACGGCCGAGCCCGGGGAGCGTGTCGCGTGAGCACCTCGACGAAGCCCTCCGCCCCGGCACAGGCCTCCGCCACCGACCCGCTGACCGAGGCCGTCCGGGCCATCGACACCACGGCGCTGGACTGCATCCAGGTCAACGCCGCCGTCCTCGCCCATGCGACCCACGGACCGGGCGCCCACCTGGCACTCGGCGGCCGGCTGCGGTTCGCCCCGCGCTTCGGCGAAGACGGCGGCCTGCCCACCGTCGAGCAGACACCGGCCGACCAGCTCGCATGGATGGGCAGCCCTCTCGGGCTCGTCCTGGAAACGCGTCGGCCGCTGACGGAAGGCCGGGCGCTGCTGGACCTGCTCCCCGAGGACGGCAGTCCCCTGTACATCGTGGGCGACGCCTGGCGCATGCCGTGGCTGCCCTACCACGGCCACCAGCACATGGACCACAGCGTGCTGTTGCGGGTGGCGGACGGCGGCACTGTCGAGGCGGTGGACGCCTACGACAACGAGACGCCCTACGGCCGGGCGGAGCCGGTGGTGTGCGCCTACGACCGCTCGCAGGCGGCCGCCCTGTTCAACGGCTCGTCCGTCCTGCCGGTGACGGTGCGCCCCGCACCGCCCGCCCGCCGGCCGGTGTCCGAGACCCTCGCCGAGAACGCCCGGGACGCGGACCTGCTGCTGGCCGGTGACACACCCGAGCGCTACGCGGCCGCCTACCGCGACCACCCGGACCAGCAGGAGGCGTGCACGGCACTGCTGCTGGAGACCTGGCTGCTGAACCGTTCACGGCGGCTGCACGCCGCCTGGGCGGCCCACCACGCGCCGGGTTCCACGCTCGCGCACACCGCCCGCGACCAGGCCGCCGCCTGGGACGACCTGGCCGGCCAGTGCTACCTGGCCGCACGCCGGGTCCAGCGCGGCCGCCCCGTACCCCCGCAGATCCACACCAGCCTCGTCGAACTGCTGCGCGCGGACGCCCGGTTCGCCGTGGCAGCAGCCGGCACCGGACCAGGAGAGACCATGCCCCAGGAACCCGCAGAGGTACGCCGGACGGTGGTGGAGACCGTCGCCGATGTCCTCGGCGCCGCACCGGAGGCGGTCGCCGCCACCGACGACCTGAGCCGCCTCGACGGCTTCGCCTCCTTCCAGATGGTGGAGACGGTGGAACGCCTGGAGGACTCCTACGGCGTCGAGTTCGCCCCCGGCGACCTCGAACCGGCCGTCCTGCGACACGTCGACGGACTCGTCGACCTAGTGCTGCGCACCACCACCGGGACGGAGGTGGCCCACCGGTGAGCACCCGCCCGCACGCCACCGTCCCGAACGCCACCGTGCTGCACGAACTCCTCGACGCCCCCACCGCCTCCACCACCGACCCCGCCGCCCCGGCCGTCACCTGCGGCAACCTCACCCTCAGCCGCGCCGAACTGGTCCGCGCCAGCCACCGCTGCGCGAGGGAGCTGCGCGCCCGCGGACTGCGCCGCGGCGACCGGCTGGTGGTGACCAGCGACGGCGGCCCTCTCCTGGTGCCCCTGCTGTTCGGGGCCTCCCGGCTCGGCGTCGTGTTCTCCGTCCTGCACGAGCAAGTACGCGGCGACGTCCTGCGTCACGTACTAGCCGACTGTGAACCGGCCCTCGCGATCGCCGCGTCGCCCGCCACAAGGGACGCCGTGCGCGAGGCCGGGGTCGTCGTGGCCGCTCCGGAGGACCTCAACGTCGTACGGGACGCTGTACGGGACGCCGTGGCGGGCCAGGAGCCGGCGACCGACGCCACGGACGAAGCCGGCCGGGCGGAGGACGACGGCGTCGACGGCGGACCGCTGCCGGTCGATCCGGTCTGCCTGATCTACACCTCCGGCACCACCGCCATGCCCAAGGCCGTGGTCTCCACCCACCAGCAGATGATGTTCGCCGTCCACGCCATCGCCGAGCGCCTCGCGTACCGCGCCGACGACGTCGTCTACTGCCCGCTGCCACTCTCCTTCGACTACGGCCTGTACCAGGTGTTCCTCTCCGCGCTCGCGGGCAGCCACGTGTGGCTCGGCTCGGCCACCGAGTCCGGCCCGGCACTCCTGGCCAACCTGGTGCGCAGCCGGGCGACCGTCCTGCCGGCCGTGCCGCCGGTGTCCGCCGCGCTGCTGAGGCTGCTGCGCAGGCGCGGCGGTGAGCGGCCGCAGCTGCGACTGCTCACCAACACTGGCGCCGCGCTGCCCGCCGACATCCCGACCGGACTGCGCGAGGTGCTTCCCGGTCTGCGCGTACAGCTGATGTTCGGGCTCACCGAGTGCAAGCGTCTCACCATCGCCGAGCCGGACGAAGACCTGATCCGCCCCGGCAGCTGCGGACTCCCGCTGACCGGTACCGAGGTCTTCGTAGTGAACGAGGAGGGCGAACGGCTGCCGGCCGGTGAGGTCGGCGAGATCACCGTGCGCGGGCCGAACGTCATGGCCGGCTACTGGCGCCGGCCCGAACTCACCGCCTCCCGCTTCCCCCGCCGCGACGGACTCTTCCCCGAACTGCGCACCGGCGACTACGGATGGACCGACGAAGCGGGCCGACTGTACTTCGCCGGCCGGCGCGACGACATCTACAAGCAGGACGGCTTCCGGGTCAGCGCCATCGAGGTCGAGGCCGCCGCCCGCCGGCTGCCGGACGTCAGCACTGCGGCCGTCCTGACACCCGACGGCTCGCGTCCCGAGGCGGTCCTGGTGGTCACCGGCACGGCCGACCCCGCCACCGTTCTGCCCCGGCTGCGCGAACACTTGGAGGACTACAAGGTGCCCCGGGTGTGCCACGCGGTCGACGCGCTGCCGGTCAACGCCAACGGCAAGACCGCGAAGTCCGTACTGGCCGGACAGCTCGCGGAGGCCGTCCGTGACTGACACCGTCTCCCGCGGCGGACCCGCGGCCGCGCACGCCTCCGCCCACCAGCCGTCCACCGCGCCCGTGCCGCCCGGCACGGCGACCCCGGCGTACGTCTACGACCTGGCAGTGGTGCGCTCCGCGCACGCCCGGCTGAGGTCGTGGCTGCCGGAGCCGAGCGAGCTGTACTACTCGCTCAAGGCCAACCCGCACCCGGCCGTGGTGTCCACCCTGCACGCGCTGGGCTGCCGGGCCGAGGTCAGCTCGCCCGGCGAACTGGATGCCGCCCTGGAGGCCGGGGTCCCGGCCCACGACATCCTCTACACCGGCCCCGGCAAACGCGACGAGGACCTCGACCAAGCGCTCAAGGCGGGAGTACGCGACTTCGCGGTGGACTCCGTCCACGGCATCGGCCAACTGGACGGCGCCGCCGCCCGGCACGGCGTGCGCGTCGGCTACCTGCTGCGCGTCAACCCCGGAGGCGGGTCCCGCGGAGCCGGACTGCGGATGACCGGGGACCCCTCGGCGTTCGGCGCCGACGCCGAGGACATCGCCGCCCGTCCCGAGCGGTACACCGGCGGCGAGCACGCCCGGATCGACGGTCTCCATCTCTATCTGGCCACCAACATCGCCGACGAGGAGGCCCTCGACAGCTCCTTCGGTGAGGCGATCACCGTGGCGCGCGACCTGAGCGACGCACTCGCTGTGCCTCTGCGCACCATCGACCTCGGCGGCGGCTTCGGCGCCCCGTACGCCCGCGCCGGTGAGCTGCCCGCCTACCCGGGCCTCGCGGGCCGCCTGGCGGACCGGCTGGACGAGGCACTGCCCGGCTGGCGCCGGCAAATGCCCACGGTGGCCTTCGAGTCGGGCCGCTACCTGACGGCCACCTGCGGGCAGCTGCTGACCCGGGTACTGGACGTCAAGTCCTCCCACGGGCAGCGGGTCGTGGTCCTGGACACCGGCATCAACCACCTCGGCGGCATGGCCGGCCTGCGCCGGGTACCACCGCTGCACCCCGACGTCGTCCGGCCCCACGGCACCCGACCGGAGGACGCCGACGCACCGGATACGCATACGGCGGACCCCGGCAGCCCCACCGAACCGTCCGGCCCCGCGATGATCTGCGGCCCCCTGTGCACTCCGCTCGACACCTGGGCGCGGTCGCACCCGCTGCCCACCGTCGCCCCCGGCGACCTGCTTGCCGTGCCGAACACCGGTGCCTACGGCCTGCACGCCAGCCTCGTGCTCTTCCTCGGCCATCCGGCCCCGCTGGAGGTCGTCACCGACGGCGGCCGTGTGCTGCGCAGCGACCAGCTGATCTTCGTCCGGCGCGGCGACGGCTGACCACCCGTACCGACTCGGGACCGTCCGGACCAATCCATCAGGATCGACCCAGCTAGGAGAATCACCATGGACCAGCCTTTCGTCGACACCCTTCGCCCCCACCTGCGCTACCTCGCCCCCGAGCAGGAGCTGCGGCCCGAGGACCGGCTGCGTGACCTGGGGCTCAACTCCATGCAGGCCATCGACCTCGTCTTCGACCTGGAGGACAACTGCGGGGTGACCCTCCCCGACGACCAGCTCACGGACGCCAACTTCGAGACCGCCGGCGCCCTGTGGTCGGCCGTGCAGGACGCACGCTCCGACTCTCTGACGGACGCCCGGTGAAGGCCCTCGACCCGGCGCTGGCCGAGCGCCTGGAACCCGTGCTCACCACGGTCGGGCAGCACGCCGCCGAGAGTGACGAGAAGGCGTCCTTCCCGGTGGAGGGCCTGACCGCGATGCGGGCCTCCGGCCTCCTCGGCCTGTTGGTCCCGGCCCGCTACGGCGGCCTGGACGGCACCGTCCCCGAACTGTTGGCCGTCTCGCAGCTGATCGCCCGTCAGGACATGTCGGCGGCCATGGTGTTCGCCATGCACGGCCAGCAGGTGGCGGCGCTGGTCCACCACGCCTCCGAGGAACTGCGCGAGCGGGTGCTGCCGAAGGTGGCCCGGGGGGACCTGTACCTGGGATCGGTCACCACCGAGGCCGGCAAGGGCGGGCATCTGCTCAGCTCCGAGACCGGCACCCGGCGCGAGGGCGACCTCATCGAGCTGGACCGAATGGCGCCGATCGTCACTGGCGGCGCTCACGCGGACGCCTATCTGATGACCGTTCTCGCGCCCGGAGCCGGCTCCGATGGCCAGGTGTCGCTGGTCTACGCCGAGCGCGGTCAGCTGGACGTACAGGTGCTCGGGGGCTGGGACCCCATGGGCATGCGCGGCACGCACAGTGTTCCGATGCGGTTCACCGGCGCGGTGCCGCACGATCAGGTCGTGGGCGCCCACGGCGACTTCCGCCGGGTGACCGTCGACGTCTTCGCCCCGCTGGCCCACCTCGGCTGGAGCGCCTGCTGGCTGGGAACGGCGGCCGGCGCGCTCTCCCGCACCGTGCGGATGCTGCGCAGCCCCGAAGAACGGCGCCGCCGGGACCTCAAGAGCGAGCTGCTGCTGACCCGGCTGTCCCGGGCCCGCCAGCGCGTCGACACCGTACAGGCCATGCTCAGTCACGCCGCCGACGTGTACACGTCCCTCTCCGAGCGGGAGCGCGGCGGCGCGCCCTGGCAGCTGCTCGTCAACGCCCTGAAGGTGACGGCCTCCGAGCAGTGCCCGGCCGCCGTGGAGGAGCTGATCGAGCTGGTCGGACTGCGCCACGGCTATCTGCGCAACCAGCCGCTGGCCCTGGAACGCGCGCTGCGTGACCTGCGTTCCGCCTCACTCAACTACGGCAACGACCGGCTGCACCTGGCCAACGGTTCGCTGAGCCTGCTGGACCAGGAGACCACCCTTGTCTGACACCGTCGCCCTCCGGTCGGCCGGGACCGGGGCCGGGACCGGCCGTCCAGCCCGTGGCCCCGTCGCCCGCCTGTGGGCACCGGCTCCGGATGTCACCGTCGCCCTGGCCCGCACGGACGCCGTGCTGGCGACGCCCGCCGCCCTGGACCGGCTGCGCCCCGAGGAGCACGCGTCGGCCGCCGCGATGGCAGCCTGGCGGGCCCGCGAACACCTGGCCGGCCGGGTGCTGCTGCGACTGCTCCTCGCCGACGTCACCGGCGAGGCCGACGCCCGCGCGCCGGTGGTCCCCGAGCCGGGCGGCCGGCCCAGGCTGCCCGGCTCGCCCCGGACCGGGGTGAGCATCTCGCACAGCGGCCCGTACGTGGCGGCCGCCGTCGGCGTCGGACTGGACGTCGGTGTCGACGTGCAGGTGCCCCGGCCACCGTCGTCCGCGATGGTCCGCCGCTGCTGCCCGCCGGAGACGGCGCTGCGGCTGGCGTCCCTGTCGCCCGAGCCGGCCGCCGAGGTCTTCGCCAGGATATGGACCGTCCAGGAGGCGTGTGTGAAGGCGCGCGGCACGGGCCTGTCCGGTGCTCCCTGGCGGGTGCGGGCCGAGCCGGACGGCCAGGCCGGGTCCTGGGGTGCGCTGCTCTGGCGCCGCGCTGCCCAGCCGGCCCCGGCGGGCGGCGAGAAGGCAGCCCTGGCCTGCGCCTACGGACCGGCCGCCCAGCCGACCTGACACCACACCCCGTTCCGGCCAGTCCGTCCCGTCCCGTAGGACACGGGAGGCACGGCACGGGATACGGGCCCGCCGTATCACCGTTTCTGTTTCGCGGAGGATCCGATGCGTACCGATTCGAAAGTTCCCGACAGCGTGGGCCTGAGCTGCTACACGGAGAACCTCGCCGCCTACCTGTCCGCCCGCGCCCCCGACTCCACCGACCTGCTGGCCCGGTCCGTGCGGCTTGCGGTCGACCCGTCCACCGCAAGCTTCTCGCACCACGACCGTGCTCTGAACAACCTGCCCGGCGGACGCAGGCTCGGCTACCGGGGCGTCCTCGACGCGGAGGCCGCCCGCACGGGCATCGCCGCCGAACTGGCCGAACGCAACAGGGTGCTGGTGGTCGCCGACAGCGGCGCGCTGCCCTGGCTGACCGGTGCGGCCGACGACCACGCGCCGCACCTGATCCTGGTGGACGGCCGCGCCCCGGACGGCAACTGGCACGTGGTGGACGGCTTCACCGCCCTGTTCAGCGGCGGCGGCTCCCAGGACCCGTTCTCGGGCGAGCTGTCCGAGGCGGAGTTCATGGCGCTGCTCGCCTTCCCCCGCGGGCTGTCGCGAGTGCACCGCACGCGCAACTCCCTTGCCTTCGGCTTCCCGGTCACGCTGCCGCCGCACGAGACCTACCAGTGGCTGGCCGAGGAAGAGGGCGCCACCGGGGAGCAGTTGCCCCGCGGGTCCTGGCTGACCGGGTCCGCCGCCCTGGAGGAGACCGCGCGGCTACTGCTGGCGGACATGGACGGCGAAGGCTCGCGGGGCGTGCTGGAGGACGTCTGGGCGGCCGCGCAGCACCACATGTTCCGCGACGCCCATCTGCTGGCCGCCGCGGGCGCGGAGCTGTCCCCGGCGGAACGCGAGACCGTCGACGCCACCACCGCGAAGTGGCGCGAGCTGCCGCGGATGCTCCGGTTCGCCGCCAACTCGGCCCGCCGCGGCCGCCCCCGGCCCTCCCTGGTCAGCGGCGTGTTCACCGCGCTGGCGGAGCTGGAGGCCGCGGCCTCGCCCCTGCACGCGGCGCACGGCTACGGCGTTCCCACGGCGCGTCCCACGGTCACGTCACCCGAACGACAGGAAAGGTGATCCCGGTGCCGACGTCCACGCTCACCCTGTGGGACCGCTTCGCCCGCACGGCCGTCCGCTACCCCGGCCGCCCCGCGCTCACCACCGGTTCCACCACGCTGACCTACGCCGAACTGCGCACGCACGCCGAAACGCTGGCCGCCCGGCTGTGCGCCGGCCCGCCACCCCGCCGCGTCGCCCTGCTGGCGGAGCGGACACCCATGACGTACGCCGCCTACTTGGCGGTGCAGCGGCTGGGAGCCGCGGTGGTGCCACTCAACCCGGCGTCCCCGCCGGGCCGCAACGAGACCGTCGTACGGCAGTCCGGCGCGGCCCTGGTGGTGGCCGACGCGGCATGCGACGCCGTCCCGGCGGGACAGGCCGCGCCACTGCTCCCGGTCGCCCTCACGGACACCGGCTCCCGCACGCACACGACGGGTACCGCGAACACCGCGGGCTCCACGGTGGGTCCCGACCTGTCCGCTCTCCCCGGACCCGGTCCGCAGGACACCGCCTACATCCTGTTCACCTCGGGCTCCACCGGCCGGCCCAAGGGTGTGGTGATCAGCCATGCCAACACCGACGCCTACCTGGACCACGCGGTCGAACGGACCGGCGCCGGGCCGGACAGCCGGCTCTCGCAGACCTTCGACCTGACCTTCGACCCGTCCGTCTTCGACATGTTCGTGGCCTGGAGCACCGGCGCCGCCCTCGTCGTACCCACCCGGGACGAACTCATGGACCCGGCCGGATTCGTGGCGCGGCACCGGCTGACCCACTGGTTCTCCGTGCCGTCGGTCATCTCGCTCGCCGCCCGGCTGCGGCGGCTGGGGCCGGACTCGATGCCGACGCTGCGCTACGCGGCCTTCGCCGGTGAACCGCTCACCCTGCACCAGGCCCGGTCGTTCGCCACGGCCGCCCCCGGTGCGCGCCTGGAGAACCTCTACGGCCCCACGGAGCTGACCGTCACCTGCACCGGCTACCGCCTCCCTGCCGATCCGGCCGACTGGCCGCGCACCGCCAACGGCACCCTGCCCATCGGCACCGCCCACCCCGGCGCCGAGACCCTGGTGGTGGACGAGCGGATGCGTCCCGCCGACGAGGGAGAACTCCTGGTTCGCGGCCCGCAGCGGTTCCCCGGCTACCTGGACCCGGCCGACGACCCGGGCCGCTTCGCCGGCGGCGAGCCCGGCACGGGCCTCACGCCCTACGAGGGCGGAGCGCTGACCGAGGCCCACTGGTACCGGACCGGGGACCGGGTGGCACGGGACGGCGACGGGCTCGTCCACCTGGGCCGCCTCGACAGCCAGGTCAAGATCAGTGGCTACCGCGTCGAACTGGGCGAGATCGAGGAGGCACTGCGCTCCTGTCCCGGCGTCGCCGACGCCGTCGTGGTGGCCCGCTCCGACCGGTCCGCCCCCGTCCTCCAGGCCGTCTACACCGGCGACGCCCGCGACTCCGCGCCGCTGCTGGCGGCCCTGCAGCAGCGGCTGCCCGCCTACATGGTGCCCCGCACCCTGCTGCGCCTGCCCGAGCTGCCGCTCAACCTCAACGGCAAGACCGACCGTCAGGCCGTCCTCGCCGCCCTGGACACCGCCCGCCCCACCACGCCCGGCACCCCCCGCCCCGTCCCCGCGGACCGGACCGCCTCCGAGGCCCGCCGCGCAGCCTCTACCGAAAGGAACCCGGTCTCGTGACCGCGACCAGCACGCGCACCGCGCTGCCCGAGCGCGAGGAATTCTGCTCCGCCATGGCCCAGCTCGCCACCGGCGTCGCCGTCATCACCACCGCCGGCCCGGACGGCCCGGCCGGCTGCACCGCCAACGCGGTGCTCTCCCTGTCCACCGAGCCGCCCTCAGTGCTCGTCTCGCTCGCCAGCAGCGGCCGCACCGTGCGGCACGTGCGGGACCACGGCGGCTTCGCGGTCAACATCCTCAGCTGGCAGCAGCGCGGCCTCATGGACCGCTTCGCCCGGCTGCCGGCACCGGAGCGCTTCGAGGGCGTCCCCTACCGGGACGAGGAGGGCTGCCCCGCCCTGGAGGGCACCGTCGCCACCGTGGTGTGCCGCCTCGACCAGGCGCCCACCGCACTCGACCACACCCTCCTGATCGGCCGCGTCCTGTGGACCACCCAGGACCCCACCGCCCAGGCCCTGGTGCTCTACCAGCGCCACCAGCAGGCCGTGGCCCTCTGACCCCACCCGCACGGGCACCCCGCACTCGCATCAGCACCCCACACCCGCACCCGCATCTGACAGGGATGAGCATGAGCGTATTCGGCACCATGGAATCAGAGGTCCGCAGCTACAGCCGGGCCTGGCCCACCGTGTTCACCACTGGACGGGGCGCCGTGCTGCGCGACGAGTCCGGAGAGTCCTTCATCGACTTCTTCGCCGGCGCCGGCGCGCTCAACTACGGGCACAATCCGCCCGAACTGAAGGCCGCGCTGCTGGAATACCTCTCCGGCGACGGCGTCACGCACGGACTCGACATGCACACCGCGGCCAAACGCGTCTTCCTGGAACGGCTGCGCGACCTGGTCCTCGCGCCGCGCGGCCTGGACTACCGCGTCCAGTTCCCCGGACCCGGCGGCACCAATGCGGTCGAGGCCGCGCTCAAGCTCGCCCGCAAGGTCACCGGACGGCACGCCGTCGCCTACTTCCAGCGCGGCTTCCACGGCATGACGCTCGGGGCGCTGGCGGTCACCGCCAACCCGATGAAGCGCGCCGGGGCGGGCGTACCGCTGCCGTACACCGTGCCGGTGCCCTTCGACGATCTCGCGGACGACGAAGAGCAGACGGTGGCCCGGCTGGTCCGGTCACTCGACGGCGTCGCCGAGGACGGGCTCCCCGCGGCCGTGGTGGTGGAGACCGTGCAGGGCGAAGGCGGGGTCAACCCGGCCCGTCCGGCCTGGCTGCACGCGCTGGCCTCCTGGACCCAGGAACACGGCACGCTGCTGGTCGTGGACGACATCCAGATGGGCTGCGGGCGCACCGGACCGTTCTTCTCCTTCGAACCCGCCGGAATCGTCCCCGACATCGTCTGCCTGTCCAAGTCCATCAGCGGGTACGGGATGCCCATGGCCCTCACGCTGATACGTCCCGAGTACGACGTGTGGAAGCCCGGCGAGCACAACGGCACCTTCCGCGGGTACAACCCGGCGTTCGTCACCGCGACCCGGGCGCTGGAGCTGTTCTGGTCCGACGGCGCGCTGGAGGACCGGACCATGGCGCTGGGCGAGAGGGTCGGCCGCGCCCTCGCCGACACCGCCCGCCGGTACGGACTGCCCGCCCCGCGCGGACGCGGTCTGGCCTGGGGGCTGCCGTTCCGCCGACCGGGCGCGGCCCGCGAGGTGTGCGACGCCGCGTACCGCGGCGGCCTGCTGCTGGAGACGGCCGGGCCCAACGACGAGGTGGCCAAGGTCCTGCCGCCGCTGACCGTGGCGGACGGGCAACTGGAACTGGGCCTTGGGATACTCGACGAGTCCGTCGCCTCGACGGTCGGCAGGCGGACCCTCGCGGCCTGACCGGACCCGGGCAGCCTGCTCTTGCACGCACGATGCACGACCCTCGCGCGGCGAACCGGCCACAGGGCCGGCGAAGAACCGGCCGCGGGGCCAACGAAAGGGAGAACGGATGTCGGTCGACCTCGTCGGCTTCCTCGGCGTAGTACTGGTGGCGTATGTGGTCCCCGGCCCCGACTTCCTCGTGGTGGTGCGGTCGGCCACCGAGCATCCCGCCAAGGGCCGGGCCGCAGCGCTGGGCGCCCAGACCGGACTGTGCGTGCACATGCTCGCCGCCGCGGCCGGACTGTCCCTGATCGCCGCCCGCTCGCCGGCGGTCTACGACGCCATCAAGCTGTTGGGCGCGGCCTACCTCGTCTACCTGGGAGTGCGGGCCGTGCTGGCCGCGCGGAGGGCCGCCCGTGAGCGGGCCGCCGGGCGGGAGGCGACCGGCGGCCTGGAGGACGGCACCGGCCCGCGAACTCCAAAGGAGCAGGACGGGCCGGCCCGCGGCCGGTGGCAGTCCGGCTTCACCCAGGGCTTCCTCACCAACGTGCTCAATCCCAAGGCGGCGCTGTTCTTCCTCAGCATCCTGCCGCAGTTCGTCCACGGCGGCGGCTCCACCTCGCGGCAGATCTTCTTCCTCGGGACGCTGGACATCGTCATCGGCGTCGCCTACTGGTTCGCCCTGGTCGCCGTCGCCGCGCGACTCCGGGCGTTCCTCGCCCGCCCGAAGGTCCGTTACCGCTGGGAAATGACGACCGGCTGGCTGTTCATCGGCATCGGCATCGGCGTCGCCGCGGCAGCCTGAGGTTGCCGCCGACCGGGACGGGTCACCGCCCGGTCACTGCGCCCCGCCGCCGCCCCGCGGACGCAGGGAGCGCAGGGCCGCTCCAGGGCGAAGCGGTGGTCGGGGTCGGCGAGGCGGTCGCCGAGATGGGTGTCGAGGTTCCGCAGGCGGTAGCGAACGGTCTGGGCGTGGACGCCCAGCGCCTCGCCGACCTGCTCAGCGGGTACCCGGGTGGAGATGTGCACGCGCAGCGTCTCCGTGAGACGATCGCGTCGGCTCGGCGGCAGGGCGTCGAGCCGGGCCCAAAACACGAGCTCGCCGCTCGCCGTCGAGTCGACGGGCTGCGGGAGGAGGCCGACCGCATCCAGGCCGAGCTGGCTGCGGCCGAGCACAGGGAGCACAGCCGGGTGCCTGGGTGCTCTGCCGCGTCCAGGGCGCGGTCCACATCGAGCAGCGGCGCACCTGCCGGTGCTTCCTCGCAGTCCGGTGCGTGCAGGACGGACCAGGCCGGGCCGCGCCCGTCGCGCACCTTGGCGAGCACCCACCCCGAAGGCCGGCGCTCCCCGAGGACCTCGCGGACCACCGACGTGGGCGACGGCTTCAGCCATAGCACGCTTGCTCATCGGCAACGCTTGCTCATCGGCAACGCTTGCCCGTTGGCAACCGTGCGGTCTTCGACCGGCCCGGGGTGGTAGGGCCAGCCATTGCCCCCGAGCCGGATTGCCGCGCGTTGTCCATTGCTTGGGTGAACTCTGGGTCAAGGCGGTGGTTTTGACTGCGGTGCCGGGCGTGCGCAGTTCGTTGAGGAACGGGGCCACGCGTTCTGGAGTGAGCCTTGTAGGTAGGTGATGCGGAAGCCCTCGGGCTGGCTCAGAAGTCTGCCAAGAGTTTTTGATCACGTGGCTTCCGGCGTGGATGGTCAGTGGTCTGGTCGTTGGAAGGCGCTGTCACGTTGGTTGACCGGGTGGGATGATCTTCTGGTTGGATCGTGCTGGAGGGGGCTGTTCGTGGGGGTCGTGTCGCTGTCGTACAAGGGGCACCGGTACCCGGTCGAGGTCATCTCCCACTGCGTGTGGCTGTACTACCGCTTCCCGCTGTCGTTCCGCGAGGTCGAGGAGCTCATGCTCGAGCGGGGGATCGTCGTCTCGTACGAGACGGTGCGCCGCTGGTGCGCCAAGTTCGGGCAGTGGTACGCAGGCGCACTGCGCCGCCGGCAGCTCCGGCCTGGTGACAAATGGCACCTGGACGAGGTCTTCATCAAGATCAACGGAGAGCAGCGGTACCTGTGGCGGGCCGTCGACCAGGACGGCAACGTCCTGGACATCCTCGTCAGGACCGCCGGGACAAGGCCGCGGCCAGGCGTTTCTTGCGCAGGCTGCTGAAGAAGACCGGTGCGGTGCCGCGGGTGATCGTCACCGACAAGCTCCGCTCCTACGGTGCGGCCCACCGCGAGGTCATGCCCTCCGTCGAGCACCGGTAGTCGAAGTACCTGAACAACCGGGCGGAAAACAGTCACCAGCCAACGAGGCAGCGCGAACGGGCGATGAAAGGCTTCCGCTCGGTGGGCGGAGCACAGCGGTTTCTGTCCGCGTTCAGCGGCATCTCGCCCCACTTCCGGCCCCGCCGCCATCTGATCCCCGCATCCCACTCTCGAGCCGAGATGACCGTCCGCTTCGCGATCTGGGAGCAGATCACCGGAGCCGCCGGCCTGCCCACCGCGCCGTGAGCACACAGCCGGAACCCGACTCCTCCACGCCCCGGCACACCGTCAGACACCCCCACATCCAGCAACGTGACAACGCCACGACCGGTGTTGCACGACGCACCGTCCGTTCAAGGTGCTCAGCACCGACGCTCCGGTCGTCGGCGGCGACGAGTTCGGCCGCTCTGGCCGCATAAGCGCCGGCTCCCAGAATGTGCTTGACCTGGGTGGCTTTGGCCAGCGGATGCAGGTAGGCGGCGCCTGCCGCAGACATCGCTGCCCACGCTGCCTCGCGCGCAGCCGCAGTGTGGGCGCTCTTGGCTGCCTTGAGTGCCGCCGACGCTGTGTCGCGCAAAGATTTCCCGCGCTCGCCGCCCCGGGCGAATGCCCACGCGGCACCGATGGCATCTCGAGGCCGCGAGTCGTCTGGCTGATCAGCCTCGAATATCTTCAGCACGACCTCCGCAGAAGCCGCGGCGAACGCGGTGACCGCACGAAGATCCTGCTTGCTCAAAACGACCTCGCTCGCTTCCCCTGTCATGCTGCCATCCTCGTTGATTCCCTCCGGACAGCGCGGCAGGAAGTCGGTCTCGGCCGCTCATACCGACTGGCCCTCCGACGCGGACAGGATCGTCGGACTTGACTTCTTGGCCCCCTGAGATGTCTTGACCTGGTCCGCTACGTGCGACATACCGCCCATTTTGATGGGGAAAGAATCTCCGTCCCGGCACGCTGAGCGACGACGAGGAAAAGCCGCTGCCGGGCGGGGCGCGCCGCTGGGAGACTGCGGAGATGACCACGCAGCGGCTGCCGTTCCCGGTCCCGGACGAACGCGCCCACTACTTCGTTGGTAGCTACGCCGACATGCACGACCTCGTTGAGGACCTGGTCGTGCCCGACGGCGTGCCCGAGGCCGCGGCGACCGTCCTGCGTACGGCCCGCGAGCTGCTGCGCCAGTCCTACTACTGCTACGAGTTCTCTACCGTGGCGGTCATGCACTCCCTGATCGCGGTGGAGATCGTGCTGCGCGACCGGATCCCGGACGCGGGCAAGAAGCCGCTGCACCAGCTCATCAAGCAGGGCGCCGCCGACGGGATCCTGACGGCCCGGCAGGCGGAGTACCTCGACTATGGCCGGCAGATCCGCAACGGCATGGCGCACGGCCAGACCACCCACGCGGTGATGCCGCCAGCCATGGCGGTGCCGATGGTGACGACCTCGTTCGCGATCGTCTCCGAGCTCTGCGCCGCGCCCGCCGGATGATCACGGCTCGGTAACGGCACTCAGTGGAGCGTCACACCGTCGACTTTCGCCACACCTCTACCAGGTGACGGGGGATTCCATCCGGACCTCCGCGCCACCTGTGTGAGGAGCTTCGTCATGACGGACACCAGCAGCGCCCGGCAGCCCGAGCCGGAGCCGCGCCCGACCTGGTCAAGGGGTGTCGAGCGGCCTTTGGGCGGCCAGGAATCCAGTGCCGTGAACGGTGCCGCGAACGATTCCAACGTCGTTCCCATCACCGCAGCTCACACCGCCCGCCAGGGGGCCTCCCGACACGCTGACACCTCTCTCCCTTCCCCTGAGACGTCAGCGAAGGGGAAGAAGTCCACTCCGGCCATGAAGGTGCGTGCCGATGCGCTGCGAATGCCGGGTTGCGTGCGGATAGCCACGGTCCGGCAGATGGCTGAGGTGATCAGGAAAGAGGAGTCGGACGGCCGGTCGTACGTGCGCAGAGCGATGAACAAGCTGGCTGAGCTCGGGCTGGCGGAGACGAACGGCAAGGACGGCAAGCACCCGATCTGGAACCTGACTCCGGCGGGACAGAAGGCTCTGGCCGACGGCAACGAGCTGCCTCCCCGACCGAAGGCCGGCACCGGCGCGAAGGCGGTGAAGGCCGGGTTCGGTCCGCACGGCGTCGCGGTGACGGACATGATCCTGGCCTTCGGTGGCCGGGACCATCTGACCGACTGGCAGGTGGAGGTCAACCACGCCATCAAGGAGACCGGCCTGAGCTTCAACACCGACGCCGTCCTCGCATGGCCGACCAAGACCAGCGAGGTGCGCCTCTTCGAGCTCGACAACGGCACCATGTCCCAGGCCCGCCTCGCCAAGGAGGTCTGGGACTACGAGCGCTACGCCGGACACCGCGTCTGGGAAGGCGCCCGCGGCACCAACGGCCGCACCTTCCCCTTCTGGCAGCGCCACCGCTACACCCGCTCCCAGACCTTCCCGCGGCTGCACGCCGTCCTGGCGGGCAAGGAGGAGCGCCTGCTCGACAACCGCCTGAAGGCGCTCGCCGACGACGTGAAGGGCATCGCCGTCGCGGTCTGGGTGAACACCCTGCCCCGGCTCCAGCGCGGCGAACCCTGGTACGAGATCGGCGTCGACGACCCGGACCGGCGCCGCAGGCGCTACCCGGAGCCCGTAGGCCGCTGAGGGGAGCAGGCCCGCCGAGACGACGACGCTCCCTCCCACAACAGCAGTGGGGGAGCGTCGTTCTGCGGCCTGTTCCGTCGACGTGTCTCACGTCTGCGCGGGGCCGGCCGGTTGGCCCGGAGTCCCAACCACAGCCCGCCCGGGCCGATAGGGTTTCCAACGCCGCAGACACCGTGGACGATTCGCGCGAGTCCGCGCAGCTACACCGCCAAGCGGTGCCAGAACCTGTGACTCGTAGCCGTTCTGAAGGAGATTCCCGGTGACCGAGGTTCCCCGAGAGGAACGCTGCCCGTACTTCGTGTGCACCGCGTGCGGGCTGATCGGATAGCGGCGCGGATCTGTTCGGGGGTGGGGTCCACGGTGATCCTTTCCTGCTGATGAGCGGGCTAGTCGGTTCGGCTGGCCATGGGCCTTGCGGCCGCTCTGCTGACGGTTTTGATGAGAGGCCGGCGCATACCTGTCACGAGTGGACTCGCTGTTGCCTCAATGCCGCAGGACGTGCCAGAGGTGTATGGGCTCACCAGCCGACGTTGGGAGGGACGGGTACCGTCCAGAGCTCGTCGTTGGTGTGCTGGGGGTTCTCCAGGCTCAGTGCGTTCCAGGTGCCCTCGTCGCCGAGGGGGGTGCTGGTTTGCCTCAGGACGGTGGAGATGTTGTCCCGGGGGTGGATGGAGACCGTCCCACGCGGTGCCGGGTAGGGCTCCGACCACAGTTGGAACTGCTGGTTCGTGGCGTTCGGGTTGCACGGTGCCAGGGTGACAACCCATGGGCCGTACCGTTCCCAGTCGCCACCGGCTGCCGGCCTCGGGCTGCGGGTCCAGCACGTTCCTTTGGTGGTGCTCTGGATGCTGTAGTACCTGTCGTGCTCGCGTGGAGTGAAGGTCCAGCTCCTGTCGGTCGAGTGCGACCAGTTCGCATCGGTGAACGCGGCAAGCACCTGGCCGACGTTGGCGTAGGTTCCGATGTGTCGGCCGGTGCTGGCGTTGCGGACTTCTCCGGTGCCGCCGTACACCTCAGCCGCTGCGGACGTCGCAGCACCCAGCACGCCACCCAGCGCGGCACACACCGCGGCCGCAGCAACAGCCGTCCGGCGCCACCGCCGGCGGCTCGGGCAGGCGGCAGCCGTACTGGTCGCCTTGGCCATGGATCGGCGTACACGCATGATGTGCTCCTTCGCAAAGGACGAATGGGACGCCCGCAACCTGTCCCGCTTCACCCTCGTGACACGCCTCAACGCTTCAACCATCCGATTGGGCGATCACTTTCCCGCCACTCATGCGGGCCCGTTGGTTGAGGCCACCGCCGGGCGCTTGTGCACGAGCCGACGAACGGGGGCGGGAAGGGGGCCCGCAGAAGTGAAAGGCCTCGTTGAGGCTGTACCGGGCACCACGGCGGGGGGAGTCTTTGCTCCGGTTCGGTGGTCATGCTGCCGTGAGGACTGTCGGCGGTGAGGGGCCGGCAAGGGGGTGTGAGGGCGCGCAGAGCTGGCGACCGCGTCGGCGTGACGATGTCTCAATTCACCAACCACTACCATTAGTAGTATTGCCGCTACTTTCGGTCACGAGAATGCTGGTTGTGACTTCGCGGGTCGCAGGTGTCGTTGGCTCTCGCAATTGCCCGGAACGTACGCGTGCCGTGTTGCCCCCTCGCGTACGCGCCGCATCAGTGCTGCCGTCGGCCCCGCCGCCCCCTCCACTACCGGAAAGCAGGATGACGCTGACCATGCAGACTCCAGTCCGCCTCGCGGCAAGCATCGCGCTCACCACCGCCGCCATGTTGACGGCGGCCGCTCCCGCCTCCGCCGACGCCTCGATCATCCGAGGCCAGGGCCGCGACGCATGCACCCGCAGCTACGTCTGCCTCTACGACAACTGGGACTACAACGTCCCCACGAACGCCCGCATCCTGCGGACCACCGAGGACATCACCAACCTCAACGACTACAACTTCAACGATGCGGCCAGCTCCGCCGTCAACAACAGCCGCTTGATCGTCCGGATCTACCCCGATTACGACTTCAAGGGGGTGCCCGTGACACTGCTGCCCGGCGAGTCCATCAGCTTCAACCGGGGCAACGGCTTCAACGACGTGGCCTCCTCCGTCCAGTTCCTCCCGTACACCATCGGATAGCCGACAGCCGCACCGATCGAGCGGCCCGAGGAGGGAGACTGCTGTCACTGCGGCGGGACCGGCCTGGCCCGCCCGCTGTGGGCGTAGTCGTTGTCAGCCGGCCACGACGTCGCGTAGTTCCCGTACAGCGCGCTCGCGGTGGTGCTGGGCGGGGATCGCCTCGTACAGGTCCAGGGCGCGACGGCGGACCAGGCCGGTGCGGTAGCCCACGGGCAGTGCGGTCAGGGCGGCGACCGTACGACTGCACGCCTGCTCGGTGTCGCCGTCGTGATGGGCGCAGGCGGCGCCGTCGATGTTCAGCAGAGTGCGCGTCATGGCGCTGGTCGGCGCGGACAGCTCCAAGGCGCGCTGCTGGCTCTCGTTCGCGCGGCGGGTGTCCCCGAGGGTGGTGAAGGCGTGACTGAGGTGGACGTGGTGCTTCTGCTCGCCGTACGTCAGCCAGGTGTCCGACCGCTCGCTCTCGGGGAGCCGGTCCATGAGGGCGTCGGCGGCGGC